>JAFSYO010000179.1 GCA_017449925.1 Stomatobaculum sp. | reverse complement strand
GTAGAGTATATCGACCCGTTCACGGGTGAGCCGGTGAAGAAAAACAAGAAATGAGCCACTTGGAGTGGCAGTAGGAAAACAAAGCAAACCAGCAAGCCCCTTTTGGGGCTGAGCCGGAATAAGGGAGCACTGAAAAAGCCCTCCGCGAGGAGGGCAGCTGTGACAGTGGTGCAGCAGGCAGACCTTCAGTGCGCCTTCCGGGCGCTTGCAGGTAACAACCCCTTATAGGGGTGGAGCAGGCCACCGGCTAAGCCGGTGGTCCTGACTTATCCGGAACCTTATCCGATACCCAGCAGCTCCGCGAGTTTCCTGGCAGTCTCCACCGGGAAATCCGCCGACGGAGGGTTCCAGAGCCAGTCTTTCAGCAGCTCAGTGGCTTCATCGCCCTGGGGCAGAAGATAGCCGGACTCCCGAAGCACGTCCGCGTTGGAAAGACGGATGGACTTTTCGGCGGCCTTCATCAGCCGGTACAGACCGTTCTTGTCCGTGGTCTCCGCGATCTGTCTTGCGGCGGCTTCCTCCGCGGCCTTTTTCGAAGACAGGCGGTTCATAGCCGCGACCACAGTATCCGCTTTCGGCTCAGGGGTGGGATAGATGGTGGGAACGAGGCTGATGGCGTTGCTGGGACATGCTTCCGCGCAGGCGCCGCAGCCGATGCATTTCTCGACATCAATGATACTGTTCTCTGTATCCGTGGCGCCCGTGGGACATACGAACAGGCACAGACAGTCTTTGGTACAGAGCCGGAGATTTCTGACAGCATATTTTTCCATGTTTTACCTCCCCTCGATCTTCTCAAACTTCCAGGATGGAACCTTGCAGACAGGGCAGAGCTCCGGCGGAGTGTCGCCGATGTAAATGAATCCGCAGACCGTGCAGATCCAGATTTCTGTGCCTTCCAGCATTGCCTCGCCTTCCTCCAGGTAACGGCTCACCAGGGAGGAAAGCATCCGGGAGACTTTTTCTCCCCAGACCAGAGCCCTGGCAGCGCCCCGGTCGCCGGCTCCGTCTGCAGCGGCGCGGGTAGACGGATAAGAAGCGATCTCCTCCGTAAGCTGCTTCGCCAGTCCTTCCACGGACGCATCTTCAGCCGGCGGGACGGCAGTGGTGAAATATGCCGCCAGCTCTGCGAACAGCTGAGATTCCTCCTGTTTGTACTGCTTTTCGCAGCCGCGGGCCAGATTGGTGCACAGCGCCGCCAGCTGTCCCGGGGACAGTTTCTTCAGATCTCCGGCTTCTTCGATGCTGTCTCCAGCTTCGCCGGCACCTGCTGCTTCTTCCGCGGGAGCCTCGGGCTGTTCGGGCTTGAACTGTGTCTTCGGTGCTTTGCACCAGGGACATTTCCAGTCCTCCGGCAGCTGATCGAAGGGTACGCCTTCGGCTGCTTCATCGTAGACGTATCCGCAGACCTGACATACATATTTCATAGACAGGACCTCCTTTAAGAAAACTGCGCAAACAAGTAACAGTTCAGCATCCCGGACCCGGAATGCTGAGTATGTATATACATTATAACGAATGTCATATTTAAATAATAGTAATTATTCCTGTTTTATAAAATTATATTTTTTTGTCCGCCGTCCAGCCAGGCCCGGAGGTTGTTGAATACGATCTCTGCCCGGAGAGTCATGGATTCCTTCGTCGCGAAGGCGATGTGCGGCGTCAGGAGCGTGTTCGGCGCCTGGAGCATCTGCGTGTCCGCCGGCAGCGGCGGCTCCTTCGTGAATACATCCACCGCGGCTCCGGCGATGATCCCTTCCTGCAGTGCCCGGGCCAGGTCGTCTTCATTGGTAACAGGCCCGCGGGCCACGTTCACCAGGATCGCGGAGGGCTTCATCAGGGACAGCTTCTCATAGTTGATCATGCCCCGGGTGCTCTCGTTCAGCGGGCAGTGCAGCACCACCACGTCGGAACGGCGCAGCAGCTCGTCCTGGCTCACTTGCTCCGCGTAGTCCGGGAAATCCGAATGGATCGTGCGACTCTGGGCCAGGACCTTGCAGCCAAAGGCGTGCATCAGAGCTCCGGTGCGGCGGCCGATGTTGCCAAAGCCGATGATCCCCACCGTTTTCCCCGCCAGTTCGCAGCCCACCAGACCGTCCTTCGTGCCTCCGGAACGCACCCGGTCCTGCACAGCAGGGATGTTCCGCATCATGGAAAGCACCATGCCGATCACCAGCTCGGACACAGCCTCATTGGAATAGCCGGAGGCATTGCTCACCTTGATGCCTTTTGCTTTCGCGGCCTCCAGGCCCACGTGGTCCACACCGGTGAAAGCCACATCGATGAACTGCAGCTTATTGCAGGCGGAGATCACCTCTCCGGGCATCGGCATATTGGCAATGATCATGGCGTCCGCGTCCTTCGCCTCTTCGATCAGTGTCGGAATATCAGTAGTCTTTTCGTACTCCTGAAAATCCACCTCTCCGGCGAAGGGTTCCTGAAACGCTTTCAGTTCCGCTGCCGGAATGCCAAGGGATTCCATAATCACGACTTTCTTCATAAAACACCGTCCTTTCGAATACTCCGGGCCAGTTCCCGGCCCCGATTTCTAACATTATAGCATTCCGGGGCCTGCCATGATACGGACCATCACCCGCGTTCATTGCAGCGTTAATTGTGGGCAGATATGGCGGGTGATATAATACTACTATTATTATGAACACTTCGATCTGAAGCTGTTCAGATCGGTTCCGCGTTTCAAACGCAGCAAAAACATAGGAGGTTCATCAATGTATCTGAAACGAAATAATAAGTGGATCCCGGTCATTCTTTCACTGACGCTGCTGATTACAGGCTGCGCCGGGACCGCGCAGCAGAACACCACAGCTGCGCAGCAGAACACCACAGCCGCGCAGCAGGGCACCACAGCCGCGCAGCAGGGCACCGCAGCCGCAGAGACGAAAGAAGCAGCAGAGCCGACCTCTGCCGCCGCAGAAACAAACGAAGCCGCCGACCCCTACACCCTGCCCGAAATCGGCGAGACCATCTCAGGTTTTACGGTCACGGAGCGCGGCAGCATCCCCTACCTGAACGCGGAGACGGCCTCCTTTATCCACGAAAAAAGCGGCCTCACGCTGTTCCTTGTGGAAAACGAGGATCCGGATCTGTGCTTCCAGATCTGTTTCCGGGTGCCCCATGAGGACTATACCGACACGGCCCACATTTTCGAGCACTCGATCATCTCGAGTTCGGACAAATATCCCAGCAAGAACACCTTCTTTGATATGGTGAACAAATCCTATAATACGTTTATCAACGCCTTCACCTATCCGATCATGACCTGCTATCCTGTGGCGTCCAAAAGCCAGGAGCAGCTTGAGAAAATGGCCGATGTCACCATGAGCTGCATGGCGGCTCCCGGCGTGCTGAAGGATGAACATTATTTCAAAAGAGAAGCTGTGCGCTGCCAGCTGTACAGTAAGGACGACCCCATCACGATGGAAGGGACGGTATTCTCGGAAGATATCGGCTGTATAACAGACCCTGGCGACTGGATCCCCGGTGCCGTATTTGAAGCCATGTATCCCGGTACCCTGGCGAAGTATGTTCCCGGAAAGCTCTACATAGGCTACAAGGATCTGGAATATGCCCACCTGCAGGAGATCTATGACCGTTACTACTCCTACGATAACGCCATTGTTCTCCTTTACGGAAAAATGGACTACGCCCGCATGCTTTCCTTCCTGGATGAAACCTGGCTTTCCAAAGCGGAGAAAGCAGGGAAAAACGCGCTGAATAAGTATGAACTGGAACCGAAGGAAGGGGCGTCAGAGATCAAAGTCGATGTGCCTGCTTTCGAGGGCGATACCACAGAACAGGCCTCCGTGATCGGTTACAATGTGGATCTCAGCGATTTCACGGATGAGGAACTGGCGGAACTTAGTTATCTGGCAGCATTCCTGAGATCAGACAGTTCTCCCTTTAAGCAGAAGCTGAGGAAAAAAGGCATTTATAATCCCTCCTCCGTCAGCAATGATGCCTTCAGCGGAGTAGCCGTGCAGACTTTTGCTTTTACGTTGGAAAACGCGGAGCCGGAGCAGGCGGAATCTTTTAAAGAAGTGGTCCTGGAGACACTTTCCGAAACAGCGGAGCAGGGGCTGCCGGCATCCCTGATCGAAAGTACCCTGCACGCGATCCGGCTGCAAAGAGCTCTGTCCCCGGAAAGCACCAGCATCGGCGCCCAGGGAATGACGGCAGGACTTGTCTGGTTCATGCTTTCCGGAAGAACAGACTATTATGAACTGGAAAAGCAGGCGGAGAAATCCATGAGTGAAGAGACCGCTGGGGAGCGGGTGAAAGCTCTTTGCAAAAAGCTTTTGGAAGCAAAGACCACCTGCCTTATCACCGCTTCGCCGAAGCCGGGCCTCGCAGAAGAAATGCTGGCGGAGCAGGAGCAGTACCTGCAGGATATGAAAGACGCCATGACCGACGAAGAGCTGGACGCCATGATCAGCAGCACCCTGGAGTTCGATGAATGGAACGCGTCCGTCAGGACGAACAGCGATTTTCTTGTTGACCCTGCGTCTCTTCCGGCCCCGGAAAGGGACGCCCCAGTCACCTGTGTAACGAAAGATGGCGTCACCATGTACAGCGCGCCGGCAGAGATCCGCGGCGCTGCCCAGCACAAGCTTTACTTCGATACCTCGGCCCTGACAAAGGAAGAACTGTTTGACCTGAACTTCTTCCTTCTGGGCCTGGGAGAAATGGGCACGGAAAAGTATCCCAGGGAGGAACTCCCGGACCAGCTCAACAGCGCCCTTCTTGGGCTTAAGTTCACCGCTTCTTATCCGGGAGAAGAAGGGACGGAGAATCATCGTCCCATGATGGAAGCCAGCTGGGTCTCCATGACGGAGGACACGAAGAAAGCGCTGGAGCTTGTTCTGGAAGTCCTTCAGAAGACAGACTTTCACAACGCGCAGGAGCTTCTGGAGCTTTTGGGCCGCTGCCGGGAAAGCTATAATCCTGCGACCCAGGACGGCTTTACTGTCGCGCAGAATCTTTCCACCGCTTACATGGACGATGACCAGGCCTACACAAATTACCTGAACGGGCCGGAATTCTACCATTATCTCAAGGATATGGAAGCGAAACTCCAGGCGGACAGCTCCTGCGCGGAGGAAATTGCCGGGAGGATGGAAGCGGTCCGGGAGAAGATCGTCGGAAAGACGAATCTCATCTACGCTCTGGGAACGGAGGAAGGCGAGATCAGCCGGATCCTGGACGAAGCGGCGGAAATCCTGAAGGCTCTGCCTGAAAACGAGATCCGGGAGACCGTGGATTACGGGCTCGCTCCGGAACCGGCATCCGCAGTCTGCGTTTATCTGGAAGCTCCCTCTCAGTTTGCCGTGCTGCGGTCCGACCTGGAGCTGGTCCCGGAGATGAAAGGCAGACATTACCCCTTCTTCGATTATCTCGACGATCAGTATCTGGTACCGGAGCTCCGCTTCAAGGGAGGCGCCTATTCCGGCGGCATGCGGCACAGTACCCTGTACCAGCGGATCGCTGCCTACAGCTACCGGGATCCGAACACCGGGAAGACCCTTGACACACTGCACGGCATGGCGGAAGGGCTGAAAAAGATCCCGGTGGACCAGGACGGGCTGACCGGCTACATCAATAAATGCTATGGTGCGGAGACCGCTCCCCTGGGCGCCCTCCAGAAAGCGATGAACTCGATTCAGCACCAGATCGAAGGACTGGATATGGAGGCGGCGTATGAAAGAAAAGCTGACATCCGGAAAGCGTCCGCGGATGATTTTTCCGCCTTCTGTGAAATGCTGGACCAGGTCCTGCAGAACAGTGTCACAGTCATGACCGGAAACCGAAAGCAGATGGAAGCGGATCAGGACCGGTTCGACAGTATCCTTGATTATCAGAAAACCGGAGAGTAAACCCCATTTAATAAAAACCGGTGAGTTATTCCGTGGAGTTTATATATACTAACGCCCCCTTTTTGTGTCACAATAGATACAGGCAGGGGGCGCTTTTTACCCCCATTTTTTCTCAACGGGAGTCTCATCTCCCGCTCACAGGAGGGATTTCTATGGGCTATGTACTGACAAAGGACGGTTTTGCAGAAGCGCTGCGGGACCTCATGCGTACGTACCGTGTCTATGCGCCGGTCAGGAAAAAAGGCGCCGGACGCTTTACGGACGTGGATGTGGTTCTTTATGACGAGGTGCAGGACGCGTCCGAAATCGAGCTGGAGGCGAAGTCTGACTACGCCTCAAAGGAATTTCTGACACCGCTTTCCGAAACGCTCCTTTATTTCACGGAGCAGGAGGTAAAAGAGGCTGACCTGAATCCAAAGCCCGTGCTGGTATTCGGCCGGAGCTGCGATCTTCACGCGGTGAAGCGCCTGGACCAGATCTATCTTGCGAACGGAACAGCAAAGGACCCCTTCTATCAGAGAAGACGGGACCTGGTCAAGTTTGTTCTGATCGGATGTCCTCACTCCTTTGAAAACTGCTTCTGTGTGGACATGGGAGCGAACCGCACGGAAGACGGCTATATGTTCTCTGTGGAAACGGCTGACGGCATGATCCGCGCCGACGTTCCGGATCAGGAGATGGATGCTGTCTTCGCGGCCCACGGGACGCCGGAGGACGTGACGCCCTCCTATGTGACGGAGAACGAGGTCCATGTGCGCATCCCGGAGAACGTGCCGCTGCGCATCATCAAGGATTCCCTTTGGGATGAATACACCACCCGCTGCATCAACTGCGGACGGTGCAATTACGTATGCCCCACCTGCACCTGCTATACCATGCAGGACGTCTTCTACACGGACAACGGAAAAGTCGGCGAGCGCAGAAGAGTGGGCGCCTCCTGTATGGTGGACGGCTACACCAACGTGGCGGGCGGCGGCCAGTACCGGAAGACTAACGGCGAGCGCATGCGCTTCAAAGTGCTGCACAAGATCTCTGACTTCAAAAAGAGATTCGGCTATCAGATGTGCGTGGGATGCGGGCGCTGCGACGATGTGTGTCCCGAGTACATTTCCTTCACCAACATCATCAATAAGGTCGCCGATGCGGCAGAGAAGGAGGCAGAAGCATGACGAACATGAATCCCTATCTCCCCTTTGCGTCGGAAATCCTGGAAGTGATCAAACACACCGAAAAAGAGTACACCTTCCGCATGGCCTTCGAGGGCGAAGTGCGCCCCGGCCAGTTCTTTGAAGTCTCCATCCCGAAGTACGGCGAGGCACCCATCTCTGTCAGCGGCATCGGCAAAGACGATGCGGGACGCGGCTTCGTGGACCTGACCATCCGTAAGGTGGGAAGAGTGACCAACGAAGTTTTCGAGCATTATAAGGGCCAGAGCCTTCTGCTCCGCGGACCCTACGGAAACGGCTTCGACACGGCTCTCTATGAGAACGGCGAGACCGTCGTAGTGGCCGGCGGCACCGGCGTATCCCCGGTACGAGGCGTCATCCAGGCCCTCTCCGAAATGCCGGATGCCGAGCAGAAATACGTCATTGCAGGCTTCCGCTCCCCCGGGGACATGCTGTTCCGCGACGACCTGAAGACCTGGGAGAACAAACTGAACCTCATCCTCACCGTGGACGGCGCGCCGGAAGGCTATACCGGAAACATCGGCCTCGTGACGAAGTACATCGCGGACCTTCCCCTGAAGGATCCCGAGAAGGCGAGAGCCGTGGTGGTGGGACCGCCGCCCATGATGAAATTCACCATCATCGAGCTGAAGAAAAAAGGCTTCAAGGACGAGAACATCACTGTTTCCCACGAACGTAAAATGTGCTGCGGCCTCGGAAAATGCGGCCACTGCCGTGTGAACGACCGCTATATCTGCCTGGACGGCCCGGTGTTCAGCTACGCCGAAGCCCGTGATTTTGTGGACTGACGGAGGGAAAAGCAGAATGGGAAATCTGGATATTAATATCGGCAAGTTAAAGAAGAACGCGTTCCGCTACTCCAAAGTGCGCGGCGAGACAGCCTCCCGCATCCGCATTCCCGGCGGCGTCATCGACGCGAACTCCATGTCAAAGGTCGTGGAGATCGCCGAGAAGTACGGGACCGGCGTCATCAACATCACCAACCGCCAGGGAATCGAGATCCCCGGCATCTCCTTAAAGGATATGGACAAGGTCAATGCCGAAGTCCAGGAGATCATCGACGCCCTGCGCATCAACCAGCCGGAAAAAGGAAAGGGCTATCCCTCTTCCGGGACCAGAAACGTCATCGCCTGCCCCGGCGCGCGCCTGTGCCCCTTCGGCTGCTATGACACCACGGCCTTCGCCCAGAAGATGGAGAATCAGATCTATCCCAACGACCGCCACGTGAAGATTGCCTTCACCGGCTGCTCCAACGACTGCGGCAAAGTCCGCATGGCTGACTTCGGAATCATCGGCATGACAGAACCGCAGTACAACAAGGACCGCTGCGTCGCCTGCGAAGCCTGCATCAACTACTGCAAACGCCGCTCTGTCGGCGCCCTGTCCCTGGTGAACGGCAAAGTGGTCCGGGATACCGCGAAATGCATCGGTTGCGGCGTCTGCGTCGCCTACTGCCCCACCCGCGCCTGGACCAGAAGCAAAGATCACTATTTCCGCCTGGTCCTCCTGGGCCGTACCGGAAAGAAGAACCCGCGTCTCGCGGAGGATTTCATCAAGTGGTGCGACGAAGAAAGCATCCTGAAGATGGTGGAGAACTGCTACGCCTACATCGAGGAGTACATCGACCCCAACGCAGTGGAACACAAGGAGCACATCGGCTACATCGTGGACCGCACCGGCTTTGAAGAATTCAAGAAGTGGATCTTCAAGGACGTGAACCTGAACCCGAAGGCCGAAGTCCGCGACCGCGTGTACTGGGGCGGCAACCACTACGACCACTTCGGAGGCTGAAACTGAGTGTTTTAAGCATAATAACCCTGCCTGACCGGGCCTCCGGGCCCGGTCATTTCTTTCTCTCAGAAAACCGAGAAACTGCCGACAACTATGAAAAAAATGATTTGCCTAATTCTGGGGATCCTGTTCCTGATACTGGGCGCGGTAGGTCTCTTGCTGCCGGTGATCCCCCAGGTGCCCTTTTTAGTCGCGGGAATGCTTTTGCTTATGAAAGGATCAACGAAGTTTTCCCGATGGATCAAGGATAAAAAGCTGTACCAGCAGTATGCAGAACCAGTTTTAAAAAAGAACCCTATGCTTAAAAAGCTGGCAGGAGAAAACGAAGAATAATATTTTGGGGGATGACGGGAAAAGCCCCGGCCAAAGGCCGGGGACAGAGTTCCGCTTGTTTTCACACAAATTTCGTGCTATACTTTGCCCTGTACAAAATTTGTTTCCGTTGCACAGCAGGATAGTGCGTCCGCCTCCTAAGGAAATGGATGGCCGTTCGACGGTTTTCGG
Source organism: Stomatobaculum sp. (assembly GCA_017449925.1). The sequence continues at coordinate 3,891 of JAFSYO010000179.1, read as the reverse complement.
CAAGATTTTACAGATCTGAGCCGGTTCCGTGGCTTAACGGCGCGAAATATCCGGCAAAACCGCTACCCGAAAAGGCGTTAGGGTGATAGGTACATAATGGATGGCTCGAGAGAGGATCCATTAGCTGAAACAGAGCTTCGCCGGGTGGCTCCGGAGGGTCGAAAAACCCAGTAAATAAGCCAAAAATTGAATACGTTTCCGTTGCACAGCAGGATAGTGCGTCCGCCTCCTAAGGATAAGGGGCACATGACGCTGATTTTGAACGACAAAATTGTGCGGAGTTCGAATCGGGCCGGAACTGTGGGAAATGCAGAATTCACCTTACGCCAAAATGGCGTAAGGTACGTTTTCACAAATGGACGGATTTCTAAAAGTCCATTAGCAGAAGCAGGTAATATCCGGGTGGCTTCGGAGGGCTAGAAAACCCAGTAAATAAGCCAAAAATTGAACAAGTTTCCGTTGCACAGCAGGATAGTGCGTCCGCCTCCTAAGCGGAAGGTCGGGGGTTCGAATCCCCCCGGGAACGCGAAATTAAGCGGAATTTCGTTAGCAGATCGACATCGATTTTAGCAAAACGGACTTCCGCTTATTTTTGTCTCCAAAGTGAATGCTGAGAGAAGGGTATGCTCCGCCTGCTAAATTTATTAGCTGGATCAGAGGCTCCTGCTAAAAAAATACCCCTGTTTGCTAAAACCCGTTTTCGATCTGATTTCTGGCTAATAACGGCGGAAGGGTATCTAACGCAGGCGGTGCGTGTTGTTAGCGTTTAAAATGAAATAAGCGTACATGTATCGTAAGGCGTTGCTAAAAGCCATTAGCTCAGAATCTGCCTGCTTCTAACAAAGCGGCAACAGGGATATTACCATCCGCCATTTTTAGACAATTCCATATCCTCTTACATATCGCCATCGATGAGATCTCGGAAGAGATGAAAGCATCGGTGGCGTTTGTCGTCTCCGGAATCGCCCGGGACGAACACGTCTTACGAGAGGAGAATCCCATGAATAACAACAAAACAATCCTGATCGACGGTGTCCGCTACCATAAGGACCGCCCGGCAAGCTGCCGCCTGTGCTATTTCTGGAAGAACCGGAAGGTCGGCTGTACCCTCGGCAGGGAGAACTGCTATTACCTGGCCGAATCCCCGAAACCGGTGAACCCCTGCGAAGGCTGCTGCTACGGCCCCTGTGTCAGCTTTTGCATGAAGAAGGTCCTCGGACAGAAGGGAGTGCCGGCCAATGCGTAAGTACACAAAGCTTGAAGGCACGAAGAAAGAACTGGAAGACCGGGCACAGCTCTTTAAGGAGCTGAAAAAGCTCATGGAGACGCCGCCGAAACCGGACCGGAACAGGCAGCCTCCCAGGTGTCCGGAATGTCCGTACTTCCGTCCGGAATTCCGGTACCGAAAATGCCTCTACGGAACCTGCCCCATGGGGAAGACAAGGAACAAGGCATACCGGAAGAAACCGCTCAGAGAAGAAAAGATTGCATTGGGGGTGGTGGTATGAATGTATGACTATTTCTACGGTCCCCAGGCGGACCAGTTCTCCTTTATCAGGATCCCCACGGTGCTTTTCAGCAAGGAAGATTTTAAAAATATATCCACGGATGCCAAGGTCCTTTACGGGATCCTGTTGAAAAGGATGGACCTTTCCGCGAAAAACGGGTGGCTTGATAAGCTGGGCCGGGTCTATATCATCTGCACCCTGGACGAAATCATGGAGACATTAAACTGCGGGAAGCAGAAAGCGGTGAAGCTGATGGAGGAGCTGGAATCCAAAGGCGGCCTGATTGAGAGAAAACGCCAGGGACAGGGAAAGCCGAACCTGATCTATGTAAAGAACTTCATCCGGGATGTGGATAAGTCTGTGGATAAGCCGGTGGAAAAGCAGCCGGCATCACACTTCAGGAAGTTTGAAAATCACACTTCTGGAAATGTGAAAACCACACGTCAAGAAGTTCGAAAATCACACGGAAGTAATACTGATAATAATGATACAGATATGAGTTATACAGAGAATCCTATCCTATCCGGATGGGATGGGGATGGGATATCTGAGCGCCTGAGGTATCAGGTGTATTTCAGGGACCAGCTGGAGCTGGACCACCTTCTGGAACAATATCCTTATGAGCGGGATACGCTCATGGAAATCTTCGACCTGGTGGTAGATACGGTCTGCTCAAAGCGGGAATATATCCGCATCGCCGGTGATGATAAGCCAAAGGAAGTAGTAAAAGGGCGGTTCATGAAACTGAATTCCCTGCATATCGGCTATGTGATGGACTGCATGTAGGAGAATGCTGCCGATGTCAGGAACATTAAACAGTACCTGCTTGCCGCGCTCTATAACGCCCCGGGAACCATCAGTTCCTATTACCAGGCAAAAGTGAACCATAACTCCGGTCGTAAGCAGAAAGCGTTTACACTTGATGATTACCGGTATGAAGAAGGCGAAAGCTTCTGAGAAAGGGGGTGATAACTTATGTCCGGTAAAGCCGTGATTACGGCAGTCGCGAACCAGAAAGGGGGTGTAGGGAAGACGACCACCTGTGAAAACCTCGGCGTTGGGTTGGCCATGGAAGGAAAGAAAGTGCTCCTGATTGACACAGATCCGCAGGCAAGCCTCAGCGTGGCGCTGGGGTACCCGCAACCAGACGACCTTGCGGTCACGCTTTCTGACCTGATGGCGAAGGTCATGGATGACCGGCCGCTTACTCCTGGAGAAGGGATCCTGCACCATCCGGAAGGCGTGGACCTGGTGCCGTCGAACATCGCGCTTGCGGGAACAGAAGTATCCCTGGTCAACGCCATGAGCCGGGAGAAGATCCTGAAGCAATACCTTGATACTGTGAGAAAGGACTATGACTTTATCCTTCTGGACTGCATGCCGTCCCTCGGGATGCTGACGGTGAATGCCCTGGCGGCGGCGGATCAGGTCCTGATCCCGGTGCAGGCGAACTACCTGTCCGCCAAGGGTCTGGAACAGCTGCTGGGAACCATTAATAAAGTCCGGCGGCAGATCAACCCGAAACTCCGGATCGAAGGCATCCTCCTCACCATGGTGGATTCCAGGACCAATGACGCGAAGGATATATCCCAGCTAATCCGGGACACGTATGGTGAAAAGATCCGGGTGTTCGGCACCGACATCCCGCGTTCGGTCCGAGCGGCGGAGATCAGTGCGGAAGGGAAAAGCATCTTTGCTCATGACCCGAAAGGGAAAGTTGCGGAGGCTTACAAAACTTTGACGAAAGAGGTGATGCACGATGCCGAAAAAAGGCGCAAACGTGAGCTTTCGCAGTTACGATGACATCTTTGAGACTGATGAGAGCCGTGCCGACAGCCAGCTGGAAAAGGTACAGAAGATTCCTATCAGTGAGCTGGTTCCTTTTAAAAACCATCCTTTCAAGGTGGTGGATGATGAGGCAATGCTGAGGACAACAGAGAGTATCGCGCAGTTCGGTGTACTGACGCCGCTGATCGCTAGGCCGACAGAGGACGGAGCCTATGAGATCATCTCCGGCCACCGCCGGGCGCACGCTGCGGAAGCCGCCGGCCTTACGGAAGTACCGGTGATTGTAAGGGATATGGACGATGATGCCGCAACAGTGCTCATGGTCGACAGCAATCTGCAAAGGGAAAGCATCCTGCCGAGTGAACGGGCGTTTGCTTATAAGATGAAGCTGGAAGCTATGAAACATCAGGGGGAGCGGACAGATTTGCAGGATGATTCAACTTCATCCCAACTTGGGATGAAGTTACAGACACTTGATATAGTTGGAAAAGAAACCGGAGAAAGCCGTAATCAGGTACACCGTTTCATCCGTCTCACCAACCTGATTCCCGAACTCCTCGAGATGGTCGATCAGAAGAAGATCTCATTTAATCCG
>JAFSYO010000178.1 GCA_017449925.1 Stomatobaculum sp. | reverse complement strand
CGCTCCTCGATGCCGTGGGCACCCTTCTCCTTGCGGAAGCAGGGTGAATAGGAAGTCAGCGTGAAGGGAAGCTTCGCCTCGTCGTTCATGGAATCGATAAAGCGGCCGATCATGGAGTGCTCGCTGGTACCGATCAGGTACAGGTCTTCGCCCTCGATCTTGTACATCATGGCATCCATCTCCGGGAAGCTCATGACGCCGGCCACCACGTTCGCATGGATCATGAAGGGCGGGATCACATAGGTGAAGCCCCGGTCGATCATGAAGTCCCTGGCGTAGGCCAGGACCGCGGAGTGCAGGCGGGCGATGTCGCCCAGCAGATAATAGAATCCGTTGCCGGACACCTTGCCTGCCGCGTCGAGGTCGATGCCGTTGAACTTCGCCATGATGTCTGTGTGGTACGGGATCTCAAAATCCGGGACCACCGGCTCGCCGAACTTCTCGATCTCCACATTGCAGGAATCATCCTTGCCGATCGGGACGGAGGGGTCGATGATATTCGGGATCACCATCATGATGTTCTTGATCTTCTCGCGGATCTCGGCCTCCTTCGGTTCCAGCTCAGCGATGCGCTTGTTGATGCCCGCGACCTCCTGCTTCACCTGTTCGGCTTCTTCCTTCTTGCCCTGCTTCATCAGGCCGCCGATCTGCTTTGCGATCTTGTTAGCCTTTGAGCGGAGTTCGTCCGCCTCAGTCTGGGTCTTCCGGATCTCCCGGTCCAGTTCGATCACTTCGTCCACCAGCGGAAGCTTCTCATCCTGGAACTTCTTCCGGATGTTCTCCTTTACGACCTCAGGGTTCTCCCGCAGAAACTTAATATCAATCATGTTCTTGCCTCCAAAAATATACTGGCATTTATTTTACAACGAAACCCTGCCCCTTACAAGGCAGGATTTCCAATGCATTCTGTAGGATGGCATACCGCCGCTCCCCCATTTCTGTCATCTCAGCGGATGATCATCCCCAGCAGCCCATAGGACACAATAGACATGATCACTGTCGCCATCAGGATCCCGAGGAAGATGGCCACGATGGCCTTTGAGAACTTCATTTCCATCAGGCTCGCCGCCAGCGATCCGGTCCAGCCGCCAGTCCCCGGCAGCGGGATCCCCACAAAAAGAAGGAGTCCGAGAAATTCTCCGTTTGCCAGCGCCTTTGTCTTGTGCTCTCCCCTTCGTTCCAGGTATTCGATGGCCGGGCGGAAAAGCTCAAAGCGCTTCAGGAAACCGAAGATCCGGCGGATAAAGAGCAGAATAAAAGGGATCGGTAGAATGTTCCCCAGGATGCAGATGGGGATGGCAGTCCACAGATCCACATTCAGGAGCGAAGCCGCGAGGAGTCCTCCTCTGCACTCCAGGATGGGCATCAGCGAGACCAGGAACACCACGGCCTCCGGCGAGATCTTATCGCCCAGATTGACTGCGAACCAGGTTGTTATACTTTCCATACTTTCTGTTACCTCTGTCCGGGCATGCCGTCTCTGTCTTTAGGGACGCGCCCTGTCTTTCGATTCAATGATGATCAGTCCTGCTCCCGCAGGCCCCCGGAAACGGATCACGCCGGACTCCGCCGTGATCTCGTTGCTGATGGTAAAGGACGGCGACACCGCGTCACTCAGGACAAAATCCTTCAGCGGATAGCGAAAACCTTCCAGGTCGATGGTCACGGAGGTCGCCCCGATGGGAAACAGTCCCACATATTTGCCCCACTGGGTGATTCGGGGAATGGAGAACCTGCCGTTTCCCTCCGCCCTGATGCACCGGATGCGGTTCTGGGGATCCAGAAGGGTAAGGTCCATCCCTTCTCTCATGGCATAGTATGTCATTCGGATGTTCGCCAGGGTGTGATCCGCCCGTCCCCCCAGTGCCCCGAGGACCAGGATATCTTTAATGCCGCGCGCCATAAGGCTGTCGGCGCAAAGCTCCAGGTCAGAAGCGTCCTTCACCGGATTGTGCTGCTCCAGGGACAGGTCCTCCCTGCCAAGATAGTCCTGCAGCACCTCCTGCTTCACTGTGTCGAAATCTCCCAGCAGTAGATCCGGCGTCATTCCTGCAGCGACACAGATCTCCAGACCTGCGTCAGCCGCGGCGAGAAACACCGCGCCCCGGCGGCGGTATTCCGCAATGATCTTTTCGGCAAATTCCGGCGTCAGGTCTCCCCCCGCCAGAATGATCCCTGTTTTCATGAAAACTCCTTTATCACCTCAAGAAGTGCCTTGGTGTTCGCCGGGATATCTCCCTCGAACACTGCGGAACCGGCAACGATGCGGTCCGCTCCCGCCTCCAGCACGGTGCGGATCGTGGAAGGATTGATGCCCCCGTCCACCTGGATGCTCATTCCCGGATTCACCCGGTCCGCCATCGCCCTGAGCCTTTTGATCTTGTCAGTGCAGTAGGGGATGTATTTCTGTCCTCCGAATCCAGGGTTCACGGTCATCAGAAGCACCATGTCCAGCTCCGGCAGGATCTCCTCCACCGCGGACAAAGGCGTCGCAGGGTTCAGCGCCACGCCGGCCTTCGCGCCCATCTGCCTGATGTGATTGATCGTCCTGTCAAGATGCGTGCAGGTCTCCGCATGGACCGTTAGCATATCCGCTCCCGCATCGCGGAAAGCGGCGGTCAGCCTGTCGGGATCCACTACCATCAGATGCACGTCCAGTTCCTGGTCAGTGATACGTCTTAAACATTTCAGCACCGGCATTCCGAAGGAAATGCTGGGCACAAAGGTGCCGTCCATCACATCGTAGTGAAGGCTCTTGATGCCGAGATCTTTCAGAAGCTTTATCTGTTCTCCAAGAATCGCAAAATCCGCTGATAAAACCGATGGTTCCAGAATGGGTGTCATCTGTACTTTCTCCTTTCCGACAGTTCCATGATCAGTTTCCTGTAGCTTTCATATCTGCTCTCCGCAATGACGCCGCGGGAAACATCTTCTTTGACCGCACAGTCTGGTTCCTTCAGGTGAAGGCAGCCCGTAAAACGGCACTTTCCCTCTCTCTCCAGCAGCTCCGGAAACAGGAACCGCAGTTCCTTCGCCTCCGCGTCCACGTATACCGAACTGAACCCCGGAGTATCCAGGAGATAACTGTCCTCCCCCATAGGAAACAGCTCCGTATGACGAGTCGTCTGTTTCCCCCGGGATATTTTCCGGCTGATCTCCCCGGTCTCCATGCCCGCGCCGGGACAAAGGAGGTTCGTCAGGGACGATTTCCCCACACCGGAGGGCCCGGCCAGGACCGTGGTCTTTCCCCGGAGATAATCTTTAAGCTCCGGGAGTCCTTCTCCGTCCTTCGTGCAGATCGAAAGCACCCGGTAACCGGCGTTTTCATAGATCCTGCGGTATTTCTCCAGCGCCGTGCCGTCGTCCAGATCAGTTTTGCTCCAGAGCACAGCCGCGGGAAGCCCCTGCTTTTCCATAACCACCAGATATTCGTCCAGAAGGTAAAGCTGGGGGTCCGGGTCCCGGACGGAAAGCACCACCAGCGCCTGATCCACATTGCTCACTGCAGGACGGATCAGAACGTGCTTTCTGGGGAGGATCTCCTCGATATTTGCCTCGCTGTCCTCTGTTTCCGCTTCTTTGAACCGGACCAGGTCGCCCACCAGAGGTTTGATCCCGTCCTTCCGGAAAATCCCCTTGGCTTTGCACATCACAGTCTGACCACCGTGCTCCACAACATAGAAACCGGCAATTCCTTTGATGATCTTTCCCTGCATATTACTGGACCTTGAAGAACTGGACTTCGTAGCTCTTCAGCACCT
>JAFSYO010000177.1 GCA_017449925.1 Stomatobaculum sp. | reverse complement strand
CAGCAAAGCCGGTGAATTCATCAGCGCCCGGCCGATGGAGACCCGCTGCTGCTGGCCGCCGGAAAGCTGATTGGGAAGATGCTTTTCTCTGCCGGTCAGATTCAGTTCCCGGATCAGTTCCTCCAGACGGTTCTGATCGACTTTTCTGCCGTCCAGCAGGACCGGAAGGGTGATGTTTTCCGTGACATTCAGCACGGGGATCAGATTGTAGAACTGATAGATCAGGCCGACTTGACGGCGCCGGAAAACAGCAAGGTGGTCTTCATCCTGTGCAAACACGTCCTGATCTTCCAGATAGACCTTCCCGGAAGTCGGGCGATCGACGCCGCCTAAGATGTGCAGCAGCGTGGATTTTCCGGAACCTGACGGTCCGATGATTGCCAGGAACTGTCCCTTTTCAACGCTGAAAGACACGCCGTCCAGCGCCCGCACTTCTCCCTCACCGGAACCGTAGACTTTGGATAAGTTTTCGACTTTCAGTATTTCCATACGAACTCCTTCGGTTTTTTTTACAGTTCCGATCATACCTTCTTAAGGTGACGATCCGGTGAGTTTTTTCTAAAAGATCTGTCACAATACCTGCTTATAGAACTTGATCTCGAAGCAGGCGCCTTCCGCGGTGTTAATGGCGCGCAGGGTCCCGCCCTGAGTATGAATGATCTTCTGCGCAAGCGACAGGCCGATCCCGTAGCTGTTTTCCGACGAACCACGGCCTTTATAAAAGCGGTCAAACAGATGAGGAAGGTCTTCCGGTGCGATCCCGGAGCCGGAGTCCGTCACGGTGATGACGGTAAACAGGGCATTTTCTTCCGCCTTGATCCGGATGCTGCCGCCTTCCGGTGTGTAATTCACTGCGTTCCTGAGGAGGTTGCTTAACGCTTCCGCCGTCCAGTTCAGGTCTCCGGAAAAACATGCCTCGCCGCCTTCGGCCGTCAGGGTGATCCCCCGCAGTTCCAGCGGGATCAGAAACGGTTCGGTGGCTTTTTCCGTCAACTTCTGGACAGAGATTCTTTCTTTCGTCATAACGACCGCATCGGCATCCAGGCGGGACAGTTTGAGGAGGGCTTCCACCAGCCATTCCGTACGGGCAAGGAGCGCGTTCAGTTCACGGGTCAGCGCAGCCCGGCGTTCTTCGGAGAGGTCCTTTTCCTGCAGCAGGCCGATGATCAGATTCATCGTAGTAAGCGGCGTGCGGAGCTGGTGAGATATATCCGCCAGGGCATCCGCCAGAAATGACTTGTCTTTCTGCAGAGCGTCTGCCCGTTCTTTCAGCAGCAGAGTGATCTTTTGGATATCGTTTGCCAGCAGCGAGAGTTCGCCTTCTTCGTAGTCACGGATTGGCAGCGGCGTTCCTTTTTGCAGCAGTTCGTTCAGATGTTCGCTGAAAGACTGCAGCTTTTTGTAGCGGGAGATCTCCGTGAAAAGGAAAACCAGGCAGACAACAAGCCCTGCCGCCAGCACCAGCAGACCGGTCAGGGAAGAATGCAAAAAACCGCAGATGCTGAGCAGCAGACAGATGCCCGCAAGCAGAATGAGGCTCCGTTTCAGTTCTTTATTGTTCCGGATCATCGCT
>JAFSYO010000176.1 GCA_017449925.1 Stomatobaculum sp. | reverse complement strand
CAGCCCGTTTTAAATTGCGATTTTTCTCTTGCGCGACGAACATATGTTTGATATGATGGGCTCACAGGAAACGAAAGCAGCCTGCTCACGATAGAAATCAAAACACTTGGAGGTGCCCTATGCGACACAAATATCCGGAACTGATGAAAAAGAACAGGACTTACATTGGCGAAATCTACATTGAACACGACCGTACGCCTTCTACGACGGAAATCGCAAAGTATTTCGGCATCGCGAGGAGCACCTCACAGAACTATCTTGTGGCGATGAATGAAAGGGGGCTTCTCTCCTATCAGGGCGGCCGGCTGGTCGTGGACAAGATGGACAAGCTCCGGACAGACCGGCAGCAGGCGCCTCTGGTCGGCAGCGTTCCCTGTGGGGAGCTGACCTAAGAGGAGGAAAATGTTGAGTGTGTAACGACTCTTCCGACGGCGATCTTTGGCGACGGTCCATTTTATATCCTGCATGCCTCCGGTGATTCCATGGAGGATGAAGGGATTGAAGACGGGGATCTGGTCGTCATCCGTCAGGAACCGGATCCGAAAGAAGGCGATCTGGTCATTGCCCTTGATGAAGAGAACCGTAATACGCTGAAAAAATATGGCGGGAAGGACAGGAAAACGAGAAAGGTCATCCTGGAGTACTGCAACAAGGCCGTCTATGGAGATAAGAAGATCCTGGTGAAGCACCTGGTCTGCCAGGGCGTCGTCAGCCACATAATCAAGAAGAGATGAGGGGGAAATACAGCATGAAGACTTATGATGTCAGCTGCCCGTGCTGCGGGCATAGGAATAAAGATCTGTATCTTGAGGAGACCGAAGGCTGGATGGAATGCGAGAAATGCGGTGAGGTCACGCAGGTGTCGAAGCATTTTGAGAAGCGGGTGAAGATCCCGGTCTTCAGGATGGAGGATCTGGGAAAAGTAATGGCCGCAGGCCTCATCTGATCATCAGGGGGACAAGAAGGGGATGGAAAAGGTTTTTGTAAAAGTCCGATGCTCCCATCTGCCGGACGGGACGATCCGCCCGGAAAGTCTGGAGTGGGAAGATGGACAGGTCTGGGAGATCACGCGCACGATTCATGTCGCGGCTCCGGCAGACCATGAATTTGAAGGAATTCGCTACACGGTATTGATCGGTAGTGCGGAAAAATATATTTACCGGACCGGAAACAGGTGGTATGTGGACCCGGTCCGTATGGAGGTGGATTCTTCTTGAGTACGTACATTTCAAACCGTGAGCTCGAGGAGCTCGGAGAAGGGCTGACCCGGCATTATCTGGAGAACGCCCACGTGCAGATGGCCGCCCGGTGCATCGACATCGAAGGCTTGGCTAATTATCTGGGAATGACTGTAGTATTTGAAACATTTGCCGAGGAGGACCGGGATAAGGTCGGATTCCTCGCCGACGGCAGGACACCGCTGAAGATCAGGCGGAAAGGCAGTATCGTCTCATTTTGTTTCCCTTTGAGGACGATCGTGCTGGACTCCTTTCTCCGGCAGGACAAGGAAAGCGGCCGGCGCCGCTTCACCATTGCTCATGAGATCGCACATTCCGTGATCGAAAAGCATAACCCTGTGCCTCAGTTCCATCGGATCTATGATTCCGAGCATGGCTATACCTTTCAGGAACTGAAAGCACAGCTGACTATGACTGAAAACCAGGCCGACCGGCTGGCGGCAGTGATCCTGATGCCGCAGTTCACCGTCGATCAGGCCCTCAGGGATTTTAATAAAGGCAGACGGATCAAAGTCTACGGGCAGAATGTCTATGCTAATGAAGAACGCAGGATCATCAGCCGGATGGCCGCTCAGGTGGGAGTCTCCTTTTCCGCCATGCAGATCCGGCTGAGGGAACTGGATCTTTTGGAGTATCATCCACTGGATGAATATGTCGAGAAGAACCTTCTGGGAGGTAAGGCTGATGAGCGGTTATACCTGTAGTCCCAGATACAATACGCCGTCGCCGGATGTTCTGCGAAAACTGGAGCTTTCCAGGCTGGAAGCTGAAAACATAGAGAGGCGCGAAATGCGCTGTCCGATCTGCGGCTTCCTCGTGCGGATCAT
>JAFSYO010000175.1 GCA_017449925.1 Stomatobaculum sp. | reverse complement strand
GATGTTAAGCAGAAGCTCCGCATCGTATTCACGCTCCGGCAGTACGATCTTTGGGGAAAATACGCCGAACATTAAGGGTGTTCGTACCACATTGGAGCGGAAGACAGCAGGCTTGCGCCCGGGGATAGAGGCATATACTTCACGGGTGAAGCGGTCCGGCCTGTGAAGCTCATGCCGCAGGCGAATGGTAAATCGCAGATAGGCAAGCACCGTCCATCCCAGACTCCCTACTGCGCCAGACGCCCAGATCGTAAGCCAGAGCTTTGGTGAGCGCCAGTTTACCGAGTGTGTACTCCTGTGAATGGATTCACTGGTCTGCGTTTCAGGTGTCTCTTCCGTTTGGAAGGAGATCTGCGGTTCTGATGAGACGGCAGACTCGCCACCCTGTACAGCGTTCTGCGGAATAACAGGGATCTGGTCATTGTGATCCTGTGTACTTGCCTCGCTGTAAATGGGTGTTTCGGCAGCGTTTGTCTCGAGTGTGGTCGGAATCAGCCCCGGGATGGGCAAAGCAAAACGCAGCAGCACCAGAAGCCAGGCATAGTAATAGACTGTGCTTGGCATCCGTCGCAGCACGAAATAACGCAGACCCAGGAGAAGCAGCGTAAGTACACTGCCGCTGAGGGTCAGCACCAACAGTGTCTTCATGGCTTATTCCTCCACCTTGAACATCTGCCGCAACTCGTCCAGATCTTCCTGTGTAAGACCGTCTGAATTGACGAGAGCAGCGACCAGTTCCCGCGCGCTGCCGTTATAAAGGCGGGTTATAAGATCCCCCGTGGCCCACGCGCCGTATTCCTTCTCCGAGATAATCGGAGAATAGAAGTAAACATTTCTTCTTTCCTGCCGGACGGCGCCCTTGGATACAAGCCGGGAAATCAGAGTCTTGATCGTTGCAGGCTCCCAGCCTTTCGCTTTCTGCAGCTTCTCACGAATCTCCGTAACGGGCAGAGCGTCCTCCGCATGCCACAGAAGCTTCATAACTTCCAGTTCAGAGCCGGTGATTTTGCAGGCAAGATTATCTGACATGGTAGTAACCTCCCAAGACAGTTTACAATTGTAGCTCGAGCGTCTTTAATATAGCATGGGAGTCTACAGTTGTCAACTGTTAAATGCATCTTTTACTGATTTGTCAGATGAGTAGAGGAAAAAGCCCTGCCGGGTCATGTTGATCCGACAGGGCAGGCAAATTCTGCTTATCTTTCTATGCAGTATATTCGAGTTGTAATTTCCTTTTGATGAGCACGGTGAGACTTACCTGGAATCCTTTAGATGAAACATAGAACACGGGACAGTTCCTCACCCAGCTTCTCCAGTTTCTCCGCTTTCATCGGACTGAAAGAGACATTCCTCCAGGATGGCCGCGAAGGCCTCGAGGCCGGCACGGTCCGCGTCCGAAAAGCGATTCAGAAGCGGGCTGTCGATGTCCAGCACGCCCACGACACGCCCGCCCTCATGGAGCGGTATGACGATCTCCGAACGGGACACCCCGTCACAGGCAATGTGTCCGGGGAAAAGGTGTACATCCGGCACCACCTGTGTTCTGTCCTCCAGCGCAGCAGTTCCGCAGACACCGCGGCCGAAGGGGATTTCAATGCATGCCGGTTTCCCCTGAAACGGTCCGAGAACCAGGCAGTTCCCTTCCGTCAGATAGAAGCCGGCCCAGTTAAGCCCCTCCATCTGTTCATAGAGAAGCGCGGACGCATTGGCAAGATTTGCCGTCCGATGGGGCACATTTTCAATCAGCGCTCTCAGCTGGGTGTTCAGTTCTCTGTAATCTGTCATCAGCTGCCAGTCTCTCTTTCCGTTCAGCTCTGCTTCTGCAGAATCTCCAGAATCTTCAGCATGCTTTCCTGTTTTTCCAGCTGCAGGTGGACCGTTCCTGCTTCGGTAGAAAGATCTATCTCCGGGCGCTTTTCCCGAACAGGAACGCAGTGTCCCGCGCTGATCACCCGAAAGGATTCCTCCGCCGAAGTGACCGCGCTGAGAGGAATATAGTTCCAGCGGAGCCCTTCGGGCAGATACAGGGCGGCATCACTGATCCGGTACTGTTCCACCCGCTGGGCAGTGCGGAAGTCTTCCTTCACATTATCCAGTTCTTTTCCTTTTACAAGGCAGATCGGCGCAAACATCAGAACGCGCTCCTTTCCGCCGGTTCAGGCCAGGTCAAAGGAGACGAAATCGAAGGTGCCGCCTCTGCCTTCCACGCTGAAGTACAGTGCCTCCTTCCTTCCGAGTCCCGCAGGGAGTTCAGCAGTAAAGGACTTGCCCGTTGTGCAGGTTTCCACGGGAATCCGTACAAGAGGCTCTCCGTGTTCTTTTGTGCGCACGGTAACGGTGCAGCCATCGCCGTAGCCCTGCAGATTGACGGTAACCGTCTTCGTCTCTCTCAGGTCGAAGTACTTGAAGCCCACGGTGCAGCCCGTGCAGAAGTTGGACACATACTGATCGGGCCCTTCCTCCCGATCATGACCTTTCTGCGTCAGGAAGGGATTGGATGCCTTCGGATACTTGAGCATGGACATAAACCTGGTTCCGTTTCTACCGTAAACATTGCAGGCAATATAGCTGGGATAATGTCCGATGCCTTTTAGCGGTTCATTGTTGAGGCCGCAGGAGGTCATCTCCGCCTGATAGAACCTGCCGTTCTCAAAGCGGATCTCCTCCGCACAGGCCTGGCGGGAAGACTGTTTGCGGTTGGAATGGCGATGGTAGAAGATATAGTAATGGCCTTCGATCTCAATGAGGCTTCCGTGGGTATTGCCGGTGCACATGCGGGCATGCTCCACATCCGGAACGCCCGGGAGACCGATGTCGCCGCAGGAGACCAGGATGCCGCCATACTCAAAGCCGTGGTCCGGATAATCCGAAACCGCGTAGCAGAGGTTGTGGCTGTTCAGGGAACTGTAAATGAAATAATACTTTCCGTTGAACTTGCGCATGGAGCTCGCCTCGCCAAAGGGCTGCTCCTCAAACGGCGTTCCCTTGGCCTCTTCGCCGGTAAGAACGCCGATATACTTCATCTCGTCTCCGGAAATGACGGTCAGCATGTCCTTCGTGTCGAGCTCAAAGACCATCGGGCCTTTTTTGGTGGGCTGGGAGCCGTCCAGCAGAATGGGGTTGCCGCCGAAGGCAAAGCCGGT
>JAFSYO010000174.1 GCA_017449925.1 Stomatobaculum sp. | reverse complement strand
TTCTGAAAAGCAGTATCCAGATGCCGCAGGGACTGCTGGAGGGCGATCGAATCGACTTCCTTCAGCCAGGGCAGTTCCTTTTTCAGGCCGGTGAGCCTGGCGGAAAGCTGCGTATAGCTGACAGTATTCCTATTGTTTCTATATTCAGTGGTTTTATAGTCCAGGGCATTGTTATAGACGAACCGGCAGGCTCCGACAGTTTTCATCGCCAGAACGAACTGCTCATCTGTCAGGTAAGCCCTGTACCGGAATGCTCTGCTGCACATGTTAAGCCTCCCTCTTTTACATTTATTATATCATGATTTCGAGGGGAAGCAAACATATGTTCGACCATTTGTTTAACAATTTTTGTGAAAATGGCTTGTTACTTGGGTGCCGATTTTAGCACTGATTTGAGCGATTTCATGTAGTTTTGGCGATTCATCCCGCCGCTTACAGAAGCGGGGGTCTTCTCGCCTATTGAGGATAAAAAAGAATTGCGTATGTCAAATCCTGGATAGAGCAGCTGATCAAATCGAGACTGCCATTCGGATAACATACGCAAATACTATTAAAATCGTTTTCGTGTGTTAAATAACAAAACGCCGAACATTATGTAAACTTATTTGCTGCCTACATTGTTGCTCATGCAGCCCAGAAGCTCATGCAGCCCGGAAGCTGATGCAGTTCAGAAGTTTGCCATCATTCCGGCGCGTCTCCTCTGGAGACGCGTATTTCATATCCGATGGCTTCCATGCGCTTTGACAGGGCGCGGCAGTGCTCCGCCGCCTCGTCGCCGGTACAGATCTTGCCATCGTAGAGGAGATACTTCCCGCGCACGCCGGCGGGGGAAAGGTTCGGCATGATGACATTGGCTCCGGCCAGGATGCCTTTTTCCCGGCCCTTCGGGTCCAGGGTGCCGAGAGCAGTGGTGGCGGGGAGCAGGACCTTCGGGAACATGAGCCGCAGCACTGCGAGAAGGCGGATAGTGAGCCGGACGCTGCCGGAGGGCTGGTCCCGGAAGGGCGTGTCTTTGTGGGGAATAAAGGGGCCGATGCCGATCATTTCGGGCTTCAGTTCCTTTAAGAACAGAAGATCCCGGAGCAGGGATTCTGTGGTCTGGTACGGCGCGCCGATCATCATGCCCGCGCCCACCTGGAAGCCCAGGCCCTTCAGGTCAAAGAGGCAGCGCCGGCGGTTCTCGAAGGAGAGTTCCGCGGGGTGCAGTTTCCCGTAGTGGACCGGGTCCGCGGTCTCATGCCGCAGAAGATAGCGGTCCGCGCCGGCCTCCCGGTAGCGCCGGTACGTCTCCCGGGACTTTTCCCCGATGGAAAGTGTCACGGCGCAGTCGGGGAACTCTGCCTTGATCCGGGACACGATGCGGCAGATGTCATCATCCGCGTAGGAAAGATCCTCCCCGCCCTGCAGCACGAAGGTGCGGAAGCCCAGGGGATATCCCATGCGGCAGCAGTCCAGGATCTCATCCTCCGACAGGCGGTAGCGGTCGCAGTTCCGGTTGCTCCGCCGGAGTCCGCAGTAATAGCAGTCGTTACGGCAGTAGTTCGTGAACTCGATGAGGCCCCGGAGAAATATGCCGTTCCCGAACTGTTCCTGCTGCCGGAGGCGGGCTTTCTCAAAGAGAAGGGCTTCGGCGGCATCGCAGTCTGTCAGCTGCTCCAGCAGCTCCCGGTATTCTTCCGGGAGGAGATCGGAGGTCTCATACAGTTTTTCAATGAGGTAAGAAAGTCTTTCCATGGGTGATCCTTATATCTTTGAATAGGCCGTTTTTACGGTCAGGCCCTTAAGCTTCCCCAGTTTCCCGGTCAGGGCGCTGATCACTTCTCCCGGAGCATCGATGGCAACGCTGATCAGGGAGACTTTTTTCTCACGATAGGGAATGCCCATGCGCCCGATGATATAGTTCGCGTAATCGTGCAGCAGCGCATTTATTTCCGCCGTGCAGGCAGGGTCCTCCACCACGATGGCGATGATCGCGAGGCGGGAAGAGCTGCCCGGGGAGGCAGGGGTTTCTTTATTCGTCGTCATTTCCGGTCCTTTCCGGGGAAATCGGGATCTCCGGTCTCCACTTTGTCAAGAATTCCTTTGATGCAGGCGATGGTCACGCCGTAGTTGGTCATGGGGACGCCGGCCTGCTTCGCCCTGTCGATCCTGGCCATGACGTGCTTCCTGTTGAACATGCAGGCGCCGCACTGGATCACCAGATCGTAGGATGAGAGGTCCTCCGGGAAGTCCGCGCCGGCAGTGATGTCCACGGTCAGGCCTTCCCCGGCTTTCTTCCGGAGGAGACGCGGGATCTTCACGCGGCCGATGTCTTCTTCCAGCGGAGCGTGGGTGCAGCACTCCGCGATCAGGACCTTTGAGTTTTCGTTCAGGCGGCTGATGGTCTCCGCGCTTTCAATGTAGTAGCGGATATCGCCCTTGTAGGCAGCGAAGAGGACGGAAAAAGAGGTCAGGAGGCTTTCCGCCGGCTTTTTCTGATACACCAGGTCGAATATCTGGGAGTCGGTGATGATCAGCTTCGGGGGCTGCTTCATGACGGCCAGGGCCGTGTCGAGCTGGTCCGTCGTCGCGCAGGTGACTACGCATTTCCTGTCCAGGAGTTCCCGGATGGTCTGCACCTGGGGCAGGATCAGCCGGCCCTCCGGGGCCTGGATGTCCTGGGGCATCACCAGCAGGACGGAATCGCCTTCCTGCACCAGGTTTCCAGTGATCCACCGCTTCTTCTCCGCCTGGGACATGGCGCGGATCATGGCGTCTTTCAGTTCCTGAATTCCCTGGCCTGTGACAGCGCTGCAGAGAAGCACCGGCATGTCCAGGGCATCGGAGAGGGACCGGCGCTGCGCTTCCGCGGCATCAGAATCTGCTTCTGAACTGGTATCGGCGGCCGATGCGACTTCTTTTGAATCGGCATCGGCGGCTAGAATCAAGTCCGCCTTGTTCAGGACAGCGATGACCGGAATGCCGCGCTTCCGGAACCGGGAGATCCAGGCCTTTTCCTCCGCAATGTCCTGGGAGAGGTCTCCGGAAAGTGCGTTATCCGCCTCGAAGACCATCACTGCGATGTCGCAGCGGTCCGCGGCCTTCCGGGCAGCGTCGGCGCGGAGCTGTCCCAGCTCTCCGCTGTCGTCCAGGCCGGCGGTGTCCAGCAGAACACAGGGGCCAATACCGTGGATCTCCATGCTTTTATGCACCACATCCGTGGTGGTCCCGGCGGTGTCGGAGACGATGGAGACCTGCTGGCTGGCAAAGGCATTGATCAGAGAGGACTTTCCGGCGTTCATCCTGCCGAAGAAACCGATGTGGGTCCGGTTCGCGGAGGGGGTCTGGTTCAGGGTGTTTTCCATAGAATCTAAATTCCTTTCTGTAAACCGTCTGCAGTGAAACGAAATACATACGCAGCAAGAGGGACTTGCAGCGGATCTTTACAATACGCTCAGGGGGATCAGCGAAGTGTAGCGTTTCCCGCCAATCAGTTCTTCCCGCATCAGCACTTCCACGCCGAAGGCGTCCCGCATGTTTTCCGGTGTGAGGATATCTGCGGTGTCTCCGAAGAGGTAGCTTCCGTCGTGTTTCAGCAGAAGGGTCTGGCCGTTCATGCTGACGGCGTGCTCCGGGTAATGGGTGTTCAGGATGGCTGTCAGGCCTTCTTCCTCGCAGAGGCGCTCGATCAGGTTCATGACGATGAGCTGGTTCCGGAAATCGAGGCCGGTCTCCGGCTCGTCCAGGATCAGCATTTCCGGCTCCGCCGCCAGGGCGCGGGCGATGAGGACCAGCTGAAGCTCTCCGCCGCTGATCTGTCCGCAGTTCCTGTCCGCGAGGCGGGTGATGCCGGCACGTTCCATGGCATGCATGGCGGCTTCCTTGTCCCGCTTTCCCGGAACACCAAACAGGGGAAGATAGGCGCTCCGCCCCAGCAGCACCATGTCAAAACAGGTGCCGGGGAAGGCCAGGACCTTTGCCTGGGGGACATAGGCCACCTTTTTCCAGAGCACGGAAGACGGGATCTGCTGAAGGCTCTCGCCGTCCAGCAGCGTCTGGCCGCTGCTCCAGGGAAGAAAGCCCAGCATGCACCGGAGAAGCGTGGTCTTTCCCGCACCGTTGGGGCCCAGGATGGTGACCGCGCTGCCCGGTCCGGCGGTGAAGGAAATGTCCTTCAGTATTTTGTTTTCGCCCGGGTAGCCGAAGCTCCCGTTTCGCACTTCAAATTCCATAGGATCACCTCAGGGAGAAGCCGCCGGTCTTTCGTAACAGCATCAGGAACACCGGGGCGCCCACGACTGCGGTGAGGATAGAGACCGGGATTTCGGACGCCGTGGCGCAGCGGGCGATGGTGTCCGTGACCAGCATGAACAGTCCGCCTGCCAGCACGGAGAAAGGAAGCAGCCGCCGGTTGTCGTTTCCGAAGGCCATGCGTCCCAGATGCGGGATCAGGAGGCCGACCCAGCCGATGACGCCGCACATGGAGACCACGGAGGCGGTGACGGCGGAGGCGGCGACGATGACAAGCCCTCGCACCAGCGGCAGGTTCACGCCCAGGGCCTTCGCCTCATCCTCTGGGAGGGAAAGGGCGTTCAGGCGGAACCGGAGCAGGAAGAGGAGCAGTGTTCCCGCGGCGATCAGGGGACCGCCGAGGGTCAGGGAATTGCGGGTGATGCCGGAGAAGCTGCCCATCAGCCAGAAAGTGATGACCGGCAGCACATCCTGGGGATCCGCCGCGTACTTCACCAGGGAGACCAGGGCGGAAAAAAGAGAGCTGATCACCATGCCCGCCAGGATCACCATGATCATGGAGGGCCGGGAGCTTCCTGCCGTCCTCGTGACGGAAAAGACCAGAAGCACTGAGAGGACGCCGAAGGCAAAGGACAGGAGCTGCACCTGCATGGCTCCGAAGCCCAGAAGGATGCCGAGGGCGGCGCCGAAGGAGGCGCCGTTGGCGACACCCAGCGTATCCGGCGTGGCCAGAGGATTGGCGAAGAAACTCTGGAAAGCGGCACCGGCACAGGAGAGGCCCGCACCGCCCAGCAGCGCCATCATGATCCGCGGTATCCGGATGTTGAAGAGGACGGTATGGACATTGGCCGGGTTCTGGCCCGTGCCGGAAAACTCCGAGATGATCTGCCCGGGGGAGATCCGGAACTGTCCCAGGCACAGCGCAGCCACGGCGGCAAGGAGTATCGCCGCCGGCAGCAGTGCCATGCATATGGTATACGTGTTTTTCTGTCTCATATCCAAAACCGCCTGTTCTTATTTTGATTCGATTGCTGAAACCGGTCCAGATGCAGCCGGCGAAACTGTATTAATTCCAGAAGCCGGCTTCCTTTGCGGGATTGTACATGGCTTCGATCTGCTCGTCCGTCACCGTGATGCCATAGAGCTTGTTATAGTAGTTCCGCACGTCCTCCGCCAGGTTGATGTCGGCGAAAAGCTCGGGATAGGCCTTCTGGGCAAGCCACTCAAGAGTCAGCGGCGTATCCACGCCGGGGGTGTAGGTGCGGTAGGTGCCGAGAGGCAGCTTGTAGACCTCATGATTCTGGACAGCGGCCACGGTGCTCCAGTCGTCGGAGCCGACTGCGTTGTTGTAGAGATCCTCCGGCATCGTGGGCGTGAAGTTGGTGATGACGATCATGTCCGGATTCCACTCGTAGACCTGCTCCATGGTGATGACCGCGTTGGAATTGTCCGCCGTGACACCGTTGGCGACATTGACCGCGCCGACTGCATCGCACCACCACTGGCCGAAGAAGCTGGAGCCGGAGGTGATCATGGCCTTGTCGCTGTACTGGAACAGGAAGAGGACCCGTTTCCGTTCATTTTCAGGAATGGACTTTGTCTTCTCCTGGATCATCTCATAGACCTGATTGCTGTAGGTGGAGACCTCCTCGCTTTTCTTAGCGGAGGGGAAAATCTGGCTCAGCAGGCTGATCCACTCGTCGTAGGTGCGGATGGCGTCGTAGTTCCATTTCGTGGGGGACATGCCCACGGCGGTGAGGCCGGCGTTCTCCAGCTTTTCCTGGATCTTCTTGTTGGAGGCGGTGTAGATGACCAGGTCCGGCTCCATCGCCACCAGGGCCTCAATGTTCACGTCCTCCCCGTCCAGAATGTCCGTGCGGGCGTTCAGGATCTCAGGATAGAGCTCCGAGAGGATGCCGTTCTTCGCGGCGTTCATGCTGACCGGCGCGATGGCCTTCAGGCAGTCCGCGGAGTTTAAGAAGACCGTCAGAACAGAGGGCATGGGGTAGATGTCCAGGACCACGACGTTCTTCGGGTCCGTGGGCACCGTGACGGTGCGGTCCGCGTGGTCGGTGATGGTGACAGTGCCTGCCGCGGCTTCCGCCTTGGTCTCTGCCGCAGTTTCAGGAGCGGCTGTGGTTTCTTCAGATTTGGTCTCAGGTGCCGCGGTCTCGGCAGGTACCGCCGGAGCCGCAGTTGTAGCCGCCGCAGCGGCAGTCGTGGCCGGAGCAGCAGCCGTGGCCGGGGCGGCAGAACCGCCGCAGCCGGCAAGGACAGAGGCGGAAAGGACCGCCGCAGCAAGGAATGCAAATACTTTTCTCATAACTATTTCCTCCTTTAAAAACCAGGTTGATTCAGTTTTTCAGAGCTTTATCGCCCATAGCCTGCCGTTTACAGCAGATCCGCGGGATCGAAATCCCGTCCGGTAAAGACCGGGATCCTGTCGCGGAAGATGCGGCCGGAGTAGCCCTCGTGGGGGAACTCCACGAGCTTTGTTCCGGGGCTCCGGAGAACGGTGCGGAACAGGGGGTCGCCGATCACGATCTGTGCGGCGTTTACCTTTTTAAGAAGCAGGTCTTCGTCCAGTCCTTCGTCTGTGGAAGGCCACAAGGCCTCGGCATTCATACCGGTGTCCGGGCCTGCGTTCAGGGCAGCGGCCAGTGTCCGGGTCTGGATCTCTTCGCCGATGACCAGAATAGTACCGGCGGGCGAACCGGAAGCTGAATCAGCAGCTGCACCTGCAAGGCCGTCGGAACTATCGCCGGTTTCACCTTCGAAGATCCTGCGGTCCTTGCCGTCCGCCGCGCTGGAGCGCACGGCGGAAAGCAGGCTGTCCGTCATTTTTTCTCCCATGGGAAGGCCTTCCACAAAGGGGATCCCGGCCGCGCCTTTCATGAAGCGGGCGGGAATGCGTCCCGCGGAGGAGACCACGACGTTCACCGCGCCGCGGTACACGCCAGTCAGGGCCTCGAAGGAATCGCCCATGGCGAAGCAGGTGTTCACCGGAATGCCGGCGTCCGTAAAGATCTTTTTCATGGAATCCACGATTTCCTGGCGGGAGAAGTCGATGGGAGTCACTCCCAGAAGATTCACGCCGTACTGCTGAAGCCGGTCTTCCCGGGACAACGGGGAATCCGGCACAGGTTCCGCGAACCTGCGGATCCACTCCCGCAGCGCGAGGCCGACGCCGGACACATAGGAGCGGAGCCCGTCCGTCGACACCGGGAGCACGGGGATCCCGGTCTCTTTTTCGATGAGCCGCGCCACGCCTTTGAAATCAAAAGCGATGATATGGGGGATGGAGGCGCCGCAGAGGGTGATGAACCGGGGCTGAAGATCCGCCGCGGCCCGCACCGCGTCTTTGATCAGGACGCTGTCATCGCCCATGACCGCTGTCATTTCGTCCAGGCCGGATACGAACATCAGGCTTTTGGAGTCGTACCAGCGGGGCTCGTCGTGGGTCGTATAGGTGGAGTTGCAGCCTGAGGGGTCGTGGAGGATGGTCATCCCGCCCAGCTCGTACATGGCGGAGCACACACCGGAGACATCCGCCGTATAGGTAGAGGTGAACACATGGGTGTGCCACCGTTTTCTTTCGTAACTCATCCGCAGCTGCACCCCCATCCTTTGATCTGGATCAGACGCCGCATGTCCTTTTTCTCCCGGCAGGCTTCCGTTAGGAGCTCCATCAGGCGGACAATGCCGCGGTACCCGTACATGCCGTCGTTGTTCACCAGGTCCACGAAATAATTGGTGTCGTGGAAGTAGGCGGCCCGCTGGCCGATGGCCACGATTTTCTCATCCGGCTGCCAGCCGCGTTCCTTCCGCCGCATGTTCCAGTTCAGGGCGGAGTAGACCTTCAGGTCCGGCTTCAGGCTGCGGAGCCGGTTGAATACATCCTCCGATTCCGTAAAGTTGTCCACGAACAGGGTCTCCACCCGGAAGCCGTGTTCCAGAAGATAGATGCAGAGCCCCAGGGGGCAGTCCACGGCGGTGCCGTCCACGGAGACCGGCGTGTCCCCGAGGACCGCGGCTGCATCGGCCGCAGCCTGTTCCGCCATGGAGCGGAGATAAGCCGTTTCTTCCTCAGAGGGAGCGGGGATGCCGATGCGCTCCGAGAGCGTCTTCATGTCAGTGTCGATCTCTTCATAGACATAGCCCGGCCGCATCATCAGGTAAGGCTGTTTAAGGCGGATCTCCAGGTCCTTAGCCGCCTTCATCCCGGCCTTGTGGAACAGGAGGTTCAAGGAGGAGCGGGACATGGTAAGGAATTCGTCGTAGGTCCTGCTGCCGGTGACGTCCGCGATGTGTACGCCGTGCTGCTTCAGGTGCTGCACTGCGTCGCAGTAAGCGTCCCGGGGGAATTCGCAGGCCAGGATGCTGATCTGCTTCCCGCAGGAACCCGGGTCTGCCGCCTGATCTGCAGCAACCGGATCCGCAGAATCCGCAGATGACTGTTCCGGTGCAGCCGGGTCCGCCGGCTTCAGCACCCGGTACATCTGCCGCCACAGGGTCGGCACTGGTGGTGAGGTGCGCCGCATGATGGGATGCATGTAGCAGTCGATAAAGTCGATGTCCGGATACTCCTTTCGAAGCAGCCGATAGATCCTCTGGTAGTTCACAGCCAGGAAGTGGTGGATGCAGCTGGTGAAGACCATCATCATCCGCGGGCGGACGGGAAGGCTGTCGATGACCTTGCAGACGCCTTCGTGCAGGGTCTCCTCCATATCTCCCTCCAGGATGTTGTCTTCTCCCACGGTGATGGTGGAGAGGCGGTCCATAGCGCCGAGCTCGGCGGTGGTAAGGACCACGCCCCTCAGGCAGCTGGTGGGACATACGTAGATCTGGTGTCCGCCGGGCACCAGGGTCCCGATGTGGACAATGTTCCAGACGCCCCGGGCCGGGGAAGAATAGGAGAGTCCGTCGTCCGCGTTGTATTCATAGGCGATATCGCGGATCGGAGTGTACTCTTTCATAGATATTGTCTCCGTTTTCAGGAACATCCGCCGCAGATATCCGCAGTTCCGGATGTCGCCGCAGAATGAAATGCCGGGTTGTCGTTTCCTGTGCTGTCGGCGAGCATCCGCTCCGCCAGCGTCCGCACGGCTTTGGCGAAATCAGAGTCAGGATACGCTTCCATGACGCCGCGGTCCGTGTCCTGGGCGTCGGAGATCGCGTTGTCTCGGGGCAGGTCCGCGATGATCTCCGAGTGGATGTCATTGCAGAGGACTTCCACTTTTTCGCGCTCCTCCGGGACGTTCCGGCGGTTCAGGATGACGCCGCCGAGAGTGGCGTAGCCCCGGTCCCGGAAGTTCTCCACCGCCATGGCAATATTCGCGGCGGCGTAGATGGACATGTTCTCGCCGGAGGTCACGATGAAGATCTTCTCGGCGTAACCCTCCCGAATCGGCAGGGCAAAGCCGCCGCAGACCACATCGCCCAGCACGTCGTAGAGGACGATGTCCGGCTTCAGAATCTCGAAGGCGCTCCGTTCCTCCAGGGCCTCGAAGGCGGAGGCGATGCCTCTTCCAGCGCAGCCCAGTCCCGGCAGCGGCCCGCCGGATTCCGCGCAGATGATGCCCTTGTATCCGGTGAAGACCAGATCAGAGAGTTCCGCGCTGTCCCGTTTTTTCCGCAGGGTCTCCAGCATGGAAGGGATGCGCTTCCCGCCGTGGAGATAGAGCGTGGAATCGGCCTTCGGGTCGCAGCCGATCTGCATGACCCGGTAACCCATGTCCGCGAAGGCGCAGGAGAGCGCCGTGCAGGTGGTGGACTTGCCGATGCCGCCCTTTCCGTAGATCGCAAATCTGTACATAAGAAGATTTCCTTTCGGTCTGATATAAAAAACAAAGTCCCTGCCGGACAGACTCCGACAGGGACAGAATATTCCTGTGAGTAAAGCGGACATTCGCAATCCGCTTTGCTGGTTCAATTGAATTCTTTCCGCTCAGAGAAGTTCTTTGCGGTCGGAGGTCTTGCCTGTATCCTACTCCTCCGGGAGACCTTCGTCAATATCGGAAAAAAGGAGACAGAGGAGCCTGTCCTCTGTCTCTGTTTTGTTATATTTTTTTCAAAAGCTTCTCCGGCACTTCCCGGAACATGAGGGAAAGCTCCTCCGGGGTGAACCCCTGGGCTTCCATGGCTTCAGCATAAGCGGCGATCCCCTCGTCGGAAAACGGAGAATTTGGCTGGCCGAAATCTGTGGAGAGATAGACATTTCCGCAGCCTGCGACACGGATCTGCCGCGCGATCTCTTCGGCGGAGACACAGCTGTAATGAGTCGTAAAGTAGCAGTGCTCAACAAAAGCGCCGAGGGCTACAGCCTCTTTCTGCTGCTCGTCGGAGTAGGCGTTGGAGGGGAGGTCAGCGTGGGTCAGTACTGTGTCGATGCCCATTTTCCGGGCGGCCCGGACCACAGCCATGCCTTCTTCGGCGCTGATGTGTCCGGTGGCAGCTACCATGTTATGTTTCGCGGCAGCCTCCAGGACATCCAGAACTTCTTTTTTCAGCTCGCCGTTATCATCCAGGAGATAGATCAGATCCTCCAGTGAGGGATCCAAAGGGTTTTTCTTGTGGAACAGCTGGTAGCTCATGGAATCCATTGTCGGGAACCAGACAAAACGTCCGCCCATCTTTCCGCAGGCTTCCACCGCATAGGGGTTCAGTCCGCCGGCCTGTCGGTTCAGTACTACACCGCCTGCGAAAAAAAGATCCGGAAACAATTCGTTCAGAATACCGGCCCGGGCCGCGGTGTCGCCAAAATGGCATTTTACCAGGGCGCCGCCCATGCCGGCAGCCTGAAGACGTTTTGCCAGTACAATATCATTGCATCTTCTGGGCCCCACGTCTGGCAAGGTGTGGATGTGCATATCAAAGGCGCCCCGCAGATATTCTTTCATGGCATGGTCCCTTCTCTGTGTTCAGGTCAGCAGGCACTGGTCTTATGCTGTCCGTCCCGGCCCGCTGTATGTTCTGGTTATAAAGTAGCATGCTTAATTACAAATATTAAATTGGTTTATTGAAAGATCCGCCAAAAACTATCAGGTCATATCTGCATCATGTCAAAATAAGAGCTCTGACCGGTTGTACTTTATTCCGTCTGCTGATATTTTAGAAGAAAGACAAATATTTTTTGTGAATGATCTGGAGGATCTATGGATTTTCGGGACTTATATATTTTCGCGGAGACCGCGAAGGATCTTCATTTTACCAGGACAGCCGAGAGGCTGTACATTTCCCAGCAGAACCTTTCCAGCCATATCAAGAGGCTGGAGGACCGCTACCAGGTGGTCCTTTTTGAGCGGAAGCCGAAGGTGGCCCTTACCTATGCCGGAAAGCGGATGCTGGCCTACGCGGAGGAGATGCTGGCCAGGGAAGGCGACCTGAGGGAGGAAATGAAGGAGATCCACGGGGAGAGCCGGGGAGAGCTGGTGATAGGTGCCAGTACACCGAGGCTGAAAGTGCTGCTCCCGGAGGTGCTGCCGCACTTTTTGCGGGAATATCCTGACATCCGCATCCGCACGGTGGACGCTTATGCTCTGGAGCTGACGAAGTATGTACTGGACAATACAGTGGACATCGGCTTTGCGCCGATCGATCCTGACCAGCCGGAGCTCGTGGTGGAGCCTGTGCACCGGGACAATATTTTTGTTGTGTGCGCTGACCGGCTTCTGTACCGGATCTACGGGCCGGATGCCTTTGAGATCAAGGCGTCCTGCGCCCGGGGCTGTACCATGGATAAGCTTTCGAAGCTGCCGTTCATTGTCCCCAGCAGCCGCAACCAGCTGTCCAGGGAATTCTACAGCTGCTTCGAGGATCAGAACCTGCAGCCGAATATCCTCATGGAGACCGCCTTTCCCCTTTACTTTTTCCCGCTGATCTCTGACGGGACCGCGGCGGGCTTCCTCACGCTGTCAAGCCTTTCGGAAGGACTGGCCTCTATACGGCAGCCGGTCAACTATTTCCAGGTCTACCGGAAAGATGCGCCCCTGGGGCACACCATCTATTGCTTCCAGAACAAAAGGCGCTATGAGCCGGCGTATCTGCGCCGCTTCAAGGAATTAGCCAAAGAATGCTTCGAGGGCGTCGAAAAGATGCGTATCTCCTTCATGGAGGGGATGAATTGACGGTCTGTTCCGGCAGGAGACGGAATTCCGATTAAGATAAAAGAGCTGCCGCGTATGAAAGCGGCAGCTCCTTTTGTTTTCCTGTACTGGATGAGCCTGCCGATTATGTGACTAGCCTGTTTACCCGATCAGTCCCGGAAGGAACAGACAGATCTGCGGGAACAGGCAGAGAATGACGACGCCCAGCATCGCTG
The DNA here is from genome assembly GCA_017449925.1 of Stomatobaculum sp. The sequence goes on along the minus strand of JAFSYO010000174.1, from coordinate 32,472 downwards.
CCAGGATGAAGGGCCAGATACTCTTAACGACACTGGCAAACGGTACTTCCGCCGTGGAACACACCGTGAACAGGTTGATGCCGAAAGGCGGTGTGATGAAGCCGATGATGAGGGCCACGCAGAAGACGATACCCAGATGAAGCTCGTTGATTCCCAGGGTCACGCCGATCGGCACCAGGATCGGAGCCAGGATCAGCGTTGCGGAGATGGCGTCGATCAGGCATCCTACGAAGAAAAGCACCAGCATCAGGATGATGAAATAGGTGAACTTGTTGTTGCAGAACGGGATCACCGCCTCTGTGATCATTGCGGGGATACGGGTCGCCGCCAGGATCCAGCTGAACAGGTTCGCTACGCCGCAGATAAACATAACCACGGAAGAAGTGACGACAGTCTTTTTGCAGGCCTCGATGAACTTCTTCACCGACATGTTCTTATAGGCGATGGAAAGCAGGATCGAGTAAAGCGTACACACGGATGCGGCTTCGGTGGGGGTAAAGATTCCGCCGTAGATACCACCGAGGACGATAACGGGAAGCATCAGGACCGCCAGGGCCTTCCACGTGACTTTCAGCTTTTCAGCAAAGGTATAGTGATTATCATTGTTTTTGATGCCGAGCCGCAGCGCGATAACGGTATTCACGGCGATCAGTATGCCTGCGATCAGAAGTCCGGGGATCAGGCTTCCGGCGAACATCTTCGGGATGGAGACGTTCATGGAGCTGCCGTAAACGATCATCGGGATACTGGGCGGAACAATGGGTCCCAGCGCGCCGCCTGCCGCGATGATCGCGCAGGCCATGGGTTTGGGATAGCCGTTCTTGATCATGACAGGGATCATCAGAGCTCCGATGGCTGCAACAGTCGCGGGGCCGGAACCGGTAAGGGCTGCAAAAACGGTGCAGCAGATGATGGAGATGGTTCCAGCGCTGCCCGGGAAAAAGCCGAAGATCTCTTCCGCCCAGTCAACCAGACGTTTGGAGAGGCCTCCCTGCTCCATGAGGTATCCTGCCAGAGTGAACAGCGGGATCGCCAGGAGGACAAAGCTGTCCATTCCGATGATAGTGCGCTGCGGGATCAGGATCAGGTCTTTCAGTCCGGTCACCACAAGAAGAATAGAGCCGGCAAAACCAATGGAAAACGCTGCCGGGACGCCCAGCACTAGGAGCGTCAGCATAACGCCAAACAGAATTAATGCCGGATTCATACTTTTACCTCTCCTTCCGTTATTCCTGTGATCTGGTCAAAAATGACCGCCAGTGCGTTAAGGATGATCCCGATGCCTCCTACAGGGCATGCTGCGTAAATATAGGCCATGGAAATGCGGAGCGTCGGACTCAGCTGCTTTACGACGACCTCCGTGATGCGCCTTCCGTGAATGAGGAGCACCACGCCGAATGCCATGATGAAGATCTGTGTCAGGATCAGGTGCATTCTCTTCGTATTCCCCTTCAGGGCATTGTTCAGCATATCCACCGTAGGATGTGTGAACTTGGAAACGCCGATGGCAGATCCGAGGAAGGAGACCCAGATAAATGCGAATCTTGCGACTTCTTCCGTTCCTACCATAGGATTGTTGAACAGGGTCCTGGTCACCACCTGGAGAATGGACGCGATCATAACAACGATCAAAAGGACCACCGAGACCCCCATGAACACTGTATTTAACTTTTCGACAAATTTTATGTACTGCTTCACTGCCGCCTCCGTTTTACCGAATCGGCGCTGCGGTGCTTTCCTTACGGTAAGCCCCGCAGCGCCTCCTTTACATGCTGCTTTTCAGAATGTAGCGTTTACTGGTTTTTATTCTCTTCCGATCTTCTTCATGATCATGCTGTAGAACTCCGGATCGACCGTAGCCTTATACTTATCATAGACTGATGCGGTGGCGTCGATGAATGCCTGCTTGTCTTCTTCGCTGGGCTGGATGATGTTCAGGCCGGCAGCAGCCATTTCTTTCATCTTGGCCTCCTCAGTGTCGCGGACGAAATTCTTCTCATCCTCTGCGGCAAGCTTTGCTGCCTCGTCGAACCATCCCTTTTCCTCTTCCGTCAGGCTGTCCCAAAGAGACTTGGAGTAGCAAGCAGCACCGGCAACATAGATGTGGTTCGTCTCGACCATGGTCTTGCAGATCTCATAGTACTTCATGGAGTAGATGCCTGCCACGGGAAGCTCGTTTCCGTCGACGACGCCCTGCTGGATGGCGGTATACATTTCGCTTGCGGCCATGGTGGTCGGTGCGCAGCCGATGGCGCTGAAGGTATCAAGATACAGCGGGGACTCCGGCACGCGCAGCTTCAGACCCTTGAAGGAATCGATGTTCTCATATTCCTTGGATGCCAGCATCACTTTACGGAAACCACTCTCGATATAGACCGGTGCATAAATGTTCCAGTCGTTCAGGAGAATGTTCTGCATATAGCCCAGGATCTCAGGATCATTGAAGGTGCTGTAGCCCTGCTCCACGTCCTTGTAAAGGAAGGGCAGATCCAGGATCGTAGCCTCCGGGATAGAGGAGTTGAAGATCAGGTTGGTAAGGATAGCAGCGTCAATAGTGCCCATGGAGAGACCTTCAAAAAGATCGCGCTCACCGCCGAGCTGGGAATCGCCTACGACTTCGATGCCGTACTTGCCGTTGGACAGCTCCATCAGGTGATCGTTCAGCTGTCTGCCGAAATAGGTGTACTGGTCCTGGTCGTTGCTGGCATTCACATGGCCAAGCTGGATGACCTTGGTATCCGCGGTGGGGACCAGCTTGCCGGTGTTCATGGTCTGGCTTCCGGAGGAACCCGCCACGATTCCCTGGGTCTCTGCAGTCGTTGCTGCTGCTGCGGTGGTCGCCGCTGCCGCTGCTGTGGTCGCTGTGGTGGAACCGGAGCCGCCGCATGCCGCCAGATTCATTACCATTCCTGCCGCCAGAAAAGCCGCTGCCAATCTTGTCTTCTTCATAATCTCTCTCCTTTCAACACACTGGTTAGGTGTAATGCGAAACATTTTTTATCTGATTAGACTGTAACAGTTTTGCAGACAACAATCAAACAACAAAGTATTGCAATTTTAACAAAAAATAACATGGTTTTATTTAGCTAACTAAAAACAATAAGAAAGATACGGCTGATTTTAACCGTATCTTTCGACAATTATGGATTACTGACAAATTATATTTGTGAGAATATAAGAAATAATTGAGATTCTGTGAGTAAGCCTATGCTTTCAGCCGTAGCCCTGAAGCATTTTGGCGATCCTCTCGTCCAGCTGCCTGTCCGGCTCTGCGATGTCCCAGAGATAATGGGCATCCGAATCGTGCAGCCAGGGTTTTCCGGCGAGCTGCGGGTTGGCTTCCAGGAGGCTGTCGAACAGACCCACGTGATAGACTTCATAGAACGAAAAGTCCACATCCTCCGGCACGCCGCCCATGATGGCGATCAGACTGTTTGAGCTGCGGTCGATATGGGACGGGAAAAAGATGCCGCCGTAGGTCTTCATGAGATCGGGAAGTTCGGAATAGGACACGCCGCTCGCTGCGATGAGCAGGGTGTCGACAGTTCCCACGGGTTCATCTTCCGCGTTGAGGATGATCTGTTCTCCGAAAATCTCAGGTCTGTTTTTTACCGGAGCCATCGTGGAAAAAACGTAGGAATCAAAATCCATGGCTGCTTCCAGAGTAGGGAAGAGGCACACGGCGTGTACCTCTTCGGAAGTGTTGATCTCCATGCCCGGGATGGCCCTGATGCCCGCCCGGCGGGCGGCTTCCATGAAAGCCGGGCAGTTCTTTGAGGAATTGTGATCCGTGAGGGCGATCACATCAAGTTCCTTGAGAACAGCCATATTCACGATATTGTTCACGGTCATTTCGTTGTCGCCGCAGGGCGACAGACAGGAATGAATATGAAGGTCGTAGGTCATGGGAATCCTCCGCATGCAGGACCTGGGACAGTTATTTGATACAGTCGTGGATCAGAAGGCCGGTCTCGAAGGCCGGCTTTTCAGAGAGCAGCACAGCGATATCCTGCTCCGCGGCTTTCTTCAGCATGTCGGCATCGGGCTTCACTCTTTCGCAGAGAACGACGCAGGCAACATCCGCCAGGGAAGCTACAGCTGTTGTGTTCATGTTCCCCATCACGGTGACCCACGCAAAATCTTCCGTCGCCCTGCCCATGGCAAAGCTCAGGAGATCGCAGATATACACACCTTCAACATCACGTTCCAGGGCTTCCTCTCCGGCTATGATCTCAAAACCGCAGGCGGAAGCGATTTCTTTCACCGTCATGACGATCCTCCAACCCCTCAGTCCTTTTTCTCATCGGTGTTCTTGTCATCGGTACTGGTGCCGCCGGCGTTCGCGGCGCCTTCACCTGATCCCCTGAACAGGGGAGCTCCGCCGGTGAGGCGGGAGAGGGAATTCGCGATCTGCTGCACCTCGTCCTTCAGCACGAATACGCAGGCGCCTTCCGTCGAGTATCCTCTTACGATATCCTCCGCCAGCGACCGGCAGGAAGGAGAACCGCAGGATCCGCAGTCGAGCCCCGGGAACTTTTTGACGAGGCGGTCGATTTCATCCATCTTTGCGAAGGCTTTTTCCATGTCAGGATCAAGTTCCATGACCGGAATATATTCGAGCTCGTGGGAACAGTAGTACTCTTCAGGAATATCAGGCCCGTCGATCACATTCCTGAAGGGCGGCATATACCTCGTCAAAGACAAAATCTTTGTTTTTGCGACGAAAGGATTTTCCACCTGGAGGGCTCCGCCGACACATCCGCCGGGACAGGAATTCAATTCGATAAAGCGTATAAAATTCAGCTTTTCATCTTCCAGGTCGTTCAGGACTTTAATGCAGTTCTCAATGCCGTCCGCCGCCAGATAGGAGTCTGAGAGGAGGGCATGGGATTCGCCGCTGGTCTTCCCCCAACGGACCCCCACGCGCCCGCTGCCCGCATCTTCGCTGTTGTCTTCTGTCCGCGGCATCGCCTCGACAAGCAGGGGGTAGATCTCTTTGACAGGGATCGCGGCGTCGATATTGCTCTTGTCCAGACCGAGGGGGATCTTGATGCTGGCTGCCTTTGCGGGGCAGGGGGAAATGAAGACGGTCCCGATCTTTTCCGGCGGGAGTCCGGTCTTTTCAACGGCTTTTTGCCTCGCAAGCTTTGCCGACAGCTCCGCGGGTGTAAGGAGCGGGGACAAGTGCTCGATGAGACCCGGGAACCGGATCCGGATCAGCCTGGAAATCGAAGGACAGGCGCTGCTGATCAGGGGGACCGGGGCTTTACCGGAGCTGATCAGTTTCCTGGTGGCATCGGAAATAAGCTCCGCTGCCTTTGCGACCTCGAAGACATCGTCAAACCCGATCTTCTTAAGCCCTTCCACAACAGTCGCGGGACTTTCCAGGTTGTTGACCTGGGCGTAAAGGGAGGGCGCGGGAAGAGCGACGGTATATTCAAATTTTTTCAGAACGTCAAGAGTATCGCAGACTGCGATCTTGGCGTGATGGGGGCAGACCCGGATGCATTCTCCGCAGTCAATGCATCTTTCCGAAAAGATCCTGGCTTTTCCTTCCTGGACGCGGATAGCTTTGGTGGGACATCTTTTGATACAGTTCGTACATCCGAGACATTTATCTTTATCAAGCGTAACGCTGTGAAAATAGTCTGGCAAAATGCACCTCTTTTCAGCAACAGAAAAATCGTTTCTTCTGACTGTTTATGGACGGCGGGTGTAGATCTTCATCCGCACTGTGGTACCGACACCGACTTCAGTTTCGATCTCGAACTCATCGGAATTATTCTTCATATTCGGGAGTCCCATTCCTGCCCCGAAACCGAGGTTCCGCACTTCGGCGGAGGCTGTCGACCAGCCGTCCTGCATCGCCTTCTCGACGTCAGGGATGCCGGGACCGGTATCGGCGAGAACAAGGTCGATCTCGGAAGAACTGATGTCTACGGTGATCTTTCCGCCGTTCGCGTGGATCACCATGTTGATCTCTCCCTCATACAGGGCGATGGCCACCCTGCGGACGATATTGCTGGGGAAGCCCAGTTTTTTCATTTTCTTCTTCACGTCTCCGGATGCTTCTCCGGCCCGGGTGAAGTCATCCCCGGGTACATCGTATGTGAGTCTCATGCACGCGTACCTCCGCGCAGCCCGTGTTCGTACAGTATGCCGCAGGCACTGAACATGGTCAGTTCTGTTTTCAGTACGCAGATGTCCCTTTCGCGCGCCAGGTCCATGACGCCGGGCTGAGGGTCCTTTCCGCGGACAAGGATAACGCATTTCATATCCATCATCTCCGCCGTGCGGATAGACTGGGTGTTGATCAGGCCGGTCAGCAGAACAGCCTCTGTTTTTACGAAGGCGAGCACGTCGCTCATCATGTCGCTTCCGCAGGCGTGCAGAACCTCCTGGTCGAGCAGTTCCTCATCTGCGAACAGGACCTCGGCTTGCAGACAACTGATAATATCTCTTACGGTCATATATTCCCGGCTCCTGAAGAGCCATCCTCCTCCCTGTGATATCAGGCTTTAAAAGGAAATTACTACAATTAAATTTATGATACAACACCGCGGCATCAAGCGCAAGGGAGGCGGCCGGCTTATGGAAGCGGTATGAAAGCAACGTGAAAACAACATAATAAGGTATAAAAGAATTGCGAAAACAGACGAAAGCCATTTCCTAAAAGAAGGCGATATTAACAAAAAAACTGATGGGCGGCAGCGAAATCTCTAATAGATAGATTCTAAATTCAGTATTGATAATATCAATAGGAGAAATTATAATTACAAAAAACATAAAGGGGAGATTCCGCCCCTGCATTGTTGTTTTTTTAACAAAGAAATATTTATAAATCTCATCAAGGAAGTGAGGAGGTCTTTATGGCAAACTCTAAAACCAAGGTTCCCTTTCAGGGGACTCCGGAGCAGGAGCAGGCGCTCAAGGAAGTGATCGAGCGGCTGAAGGATCAAAGGGGTGCGCTGATGCCCATTCTCCAGGAAGCCCAGGATATCTACGGATACCTTCCGGAGGAAGTGCAGCGCATGATCGCGCTGGGGCTGGACATCCCGTTCGAAGAAGTCTACGGTGTCGCCACATTCTATTCCCAGTTCACGCTGAATCCGAAGGGCCAGTACAAAGTGTCCGTATGTCTGGGAACCGCCTGCTACGTAAAGGGATCGGGAGAAGTCTACGCGAGGCTCGCGAAGGAGCTCGGCATCCAGGGCGGTGAGTGCACCGCGGATATGCGTTTCTCTCTGGAAGCATGCCGCTGCGTCGGTGCCTGCGGACTTGCGCCGGTCATCATCATCAACGATGACGTTTACGGCCGCATGACCCCTGATCAGGTTCCGAAGATCCTTGCAAAGTATAAGGAAGCCTGACATTATGCAGGAGCTTTCCATGAATGTGCTGGACGTGGCGGAAAACTCCATGAGAGCACAGTCTGAAAACGTCATGATCACGATTACCGAGGATTCCGTCAAAGACCTGCTGTCCATCGTCATACAGGATGATGGCTGCGGCATGACGGAAGAGCAGGTGAGGCAGGTGACAGATCCGTTCTTTACCACCAGGACCACCAGGAAGGTGGGGCTTGGCGTTCCGCTTTTCAAAATGGCGGCGGAGATGGCCGACGGAGAGTTCTCCATTAAGTCGAAACCGGGTGAAGGAACTACCACCTCCGCGACATTCCGGCTGTCACACATCGACCGGATGCCGATGGGCGATATCGCATCCACAATACAGATGCTGATCTGCAGCCATGAGGATGTGAACGTGGAATACACGCATACTGTGGACGGAAGGGCCTTTACCGTTTCCACGAACCAGCTGAAGGAAGTACTGGAAGGAGTACCGCTGGAAACGCCCGAGATCAGGATGTTTGTCGGAGACTATCTGAAGGAAAACATCGATGCACTTTACAATACGGAGGAGATCAAATGAAGAGTCTGGCTGAATTAAAAGCTTTGAGGGATAAGGCACGCAATGAGATGGGCATGAGAGAGGACAACCCCGACAACATCCGCATCGTGGTCGGAATGGCGACCTGCGGTATCGCTGCCGGCGCCCGTCCGGTACTGAACACGTTCGTCGAAGAAGTGGCAAAACGCGGACTGAAGAACGTTACCGTTTCCCAGACCGGATGCATCGGCATCTGCCAGTTCGAGCCTGTCGCCGAGGTGTTTGAGCCCGGCAAGGAAAAGGTGACTTACGTCAGGCTGAACCCGGATAAAGCCGCGAAGATCGTAGTGGATCACATCGTGAACGGGAATGTAGTGATGAATTACACCATCGGCGTCTGCAAGCCCGTGAAATAAGGAGGAGAGAAGATGTATCGAGCACATGTACTTATCTGCGGAGGCACCGGCTGTACTTCCTCCGGAAGCATACTGATCCAGGAAGCCCTTGCGGAGCAGCTGAAGCTGCACGATCTTCAGAAAGAAGTCGCTGTCGTCCAGACCGGATGCTTCGGACTCTGCGAGAACGGACCGGTCATGATCGTTTATCCCGAGGGATCCTTCTACGCCCGCGTGACCCCGGAGGATATCCCGGAGATCGTATCCGAGCATCTCCTGAAGGGACGTATCGTCACGCGCCTTCTGTACCAGGAATCCGTAGACGAAGAGAACAACACCATCAAATCTCTGGACAACACGCCCTTCTACAAAAAGCAGAAGAGAGTCGCCCTGAGGAACTGCGGTATCATCAACCCCGAGATCATTGATGAGTATATCGCCGTGGACGGATATCAGGCCCTCGGAAAGGTCCTGACGGAAATGAAGCCCCAGGACGTCATCGATGTTCTTTCGAAGTCCGGCCTCCGCGGCCGCGGCGGCGCAGGCTTCCCCACCGGCACGAAATGGTCCTTTGCGGCAGCCCAGCCCGGCCCCGAGAAATATGTATGCTGCAACGCTGACGAGGGCGACCCCGGTGCGTTCATGGACCGTTCCGTCCTGGAAGGCGATCCCCACGTGGTGCTTGAGGCCATGACCATTGCCGGTTATGCCATCGGGGCTCATCAGGGCTTCATCTACGTCCGCGCGGAGTATCCCATCGCGGTCAAGCGTCTGAACATCGCTATCGCCCAGGCGAGAGAGTACGGCCTGCTGGGCAAGGATATCCTCGGCAGCGGCTTTGATTTTGATATCGACATCCGTCTCGGCGCAGGCGCCTTCGTCTGCGGTGAAGAGACTGCCCTCATGACCTCCATTGAAGGCAAGAGAGGCGAGCCCAGACCGAGACCGCCGTTCCCGGCTGTGCAGGGTCTGTTCAAAAAGCCCACTATTCTCAACAATGTCGAGACCTACGCGAACATCCCCCAGATCATCCTGAAGGGCGCTGACTGGTTCGCCTCCATGGGTACCGAGAAGTCCAAGGGAACCAAGGTGTTCGCTCTCGGAGGAAAGATCAGGAACACCGGCCTTGTCGAGATCCCCATGGGCACCACGCTCCGTGAGATCGTCGAGGAGATCGGCGGCGGCATCCCGGGCAACAAGAAGTTCAAGGCAGCCCAGACCGGCGGACCTTCCGGCGGCTGCATCCCCGCAGAGCATATCGATATCCCGATCGACTATGACAACCTGATCTCCATCGGTTCCATGATGGGATCCGGCGGACTGATCGTCATGGACGAGGACAACTGCATGGTGGATATCGCCAAGTTCTTCCTGGAGTTCACTGTGGACGAGTCCTGCGGTAAATGTACGCCCTGCCGCATCGGCACAAAGCGTATGTACGAGATCCTTGACAAGATCACGAAGGGCAACGGGACTCTGGAGGACCTGGACAAGCTGGAGGAGCTCGCCAATTACATCAAGGCCAACTCCCTCTGCGGCCTGGGCCAGACTGCGCCGAACCCGGTCCTTTCCACAATGAGATATTTCAGGGACGAATATATCGCCCATGTAGTTGAAAAGCGCTGTCCCGCAGGGGTCTGCAAGAACCTTCTTCACTACACGATCGACGCTGAGAAGTGCAAAGGCTGCACGGCCTGCGCGAGAAAGTGCCCGGTGCACGCGATCTCCGGCTCTGTGAAAATGCCTCATGTGATAGACCCGACCAAGTGCATCAAGTGCGGAGTCTGCATGGAAACATGTAAATTCGGCGCCATTTCAAAGAAGTAAGGGGGTCATCTGATAATGGAAATGATCAAAGTAAAAATCAACGGAATCGAAGTTGAAGTCGAAAAGAATACGACCATCCTTGACGCCGCAAGAAAAGCCGGAGTCCGCATTCCCACGCTCTGCTATCTGCGCGAGATCAACGCGATCGGCGCATGCCGCATCTGCCTTGTGGAAGTAAAAGGCGCGAGAAGCCTGTGCGCAGCCTGCGTGTATCCGCTTGACAGGGACGGCACGGAGGTCTTCACCAATACGCCCCAGATCCGTCAGTACCGCAAAATGACTCTGGAGCTGATCCTCTCCAACCACCGCATGGAATGCCTTTCCTGCGTGCGTTCGGACGACTGCGAGCTGCGTCAGCTTGCCGCCGAATACGGCGTGGACCAGAACAGATTCAAGGGAACAGAAGACCTGCAGCCCGATATCGATGAGGCAGTGCATCTTATCAGGGATAATTCCAAGTGCATCCTCTGCCGCCGCTGCACGGCTGTATGCCGCGAGAACCAGTTCGCCGGCGTCATCGGCGCGAATGAGCGCGGATTTAAGACACATATCGGAAGCCCCTTCGACGAGCCGCTGAAGAACACTTCCTGCGTGAACTGCGGTCAGTGTACTGCCGTATGTCCCACCGGCGCCCTGGTCGAGAAGGACGATACCGACAAGGTCTGGGCGGCGATCGCGGATCCCGCAAAGCACGTGGTGGTAGCTCCCGCTCCCTCCGTGCGTGTGCAGCTGGGCGAGTATTTCAACATGCCCATGGGCACCAATGTGGAAGGAAAGATGATCGCGGCCATCAGAAGACTCGGCGTGGACAAGGTGTTCGACGTGGACAATGCCGCGGACTTCACCATCATGGAAGAGGGAACCGAGCTTCTTGAGAGACTGAAGAACGGCGGAAAGCTGCCGCTGATCACCTCCTGCTCACCGGGATGGATCAAGTTCTGCGAGCACTATTATCCGGAATTTGTCGACAATCTGTCCTCCTGCAAGTCTCCGCAGCAGATGTACGGCGGACTTGTGAAGACCTATTATGCCGAGAAGGCAGGCATCGACCCCAAGGATATCTTTGTCGTATCCGTCATGCCTTGCACGGCGAAGAAGTTCGAGATCGGCCGCGATGACCAGTCCGCCTCCGGATATCCGGATCTTGACTGCTCACTCACGACACGTGAGCTTGCCAGAATGATCAAGCGCGCGGGCATCGTGTTCGAGGAGCTTCCGGATGAAGAGTGCGATCCCGCTCTGGGAATCGCCTCCGGCGCTGCACATATCTTCGGCGCCACCGGCGGTGTTATGGAAGCAGCGCTCCGTACCGTGGCCGAGATCGTCACGGGCAAGAGTCTTGAGAATCCTGAGTTCCACGAGGTCCGCGGTGTCGAGGGCATCAAGGAAGCGGAGTATGATCTTGCCGGAACGAAGGTCAAAGTCGCTGTCACCAGCGGCCTGAGGAACGCTTCCATCCTGCTCGACAGGATCAAGAACGGGGAAGCGGACTATCAGTTCGTCGAAGTCATGGCCTGCCCCGGCGGCTGTGTAAACGGCGGCGGACAGCCTCACCAGCCCGCATCCGTAAGGAACTTCCAGGATGTGCGCGCTATCAGAGCCGCGGGTCTGTATTCCGAGGACCAGGCGATGACGCTCCGGAAGAGCCACGAGAACCCGATCGTGAAGCAGGTCTACGAAGAGTATCTCGAAGCGCCCGGAAGCCACAAGGCGCATGAGATCCTGCACACAAGCTATGTGAAGAGAGGTCTGTGATCATAAAGGGCCATTGATAAAAAGAAGCCGCGCAGAAACGCGGCTTCTTTTTCGTGAGGAACACCCGAAAAAGACAAAGGTTTTTACGGCGGGCGGGGCAAAGAAGGTGTATACTGTAACTATGACCGGCGCAAAACACCGGAGAACCTGTAAAACAGACCCGGAGAAACGGAAGGGAGAACAAAGCACATGGCGCATCAGCTGATCAACAAGGCGCTTTACGAAGCGATCCAGAACTTTGAGGAGAGCGAGGAAGCCCAGGACTACTACTATAAAATCATGGATACGGAGACAGGGAGAATAGGAAAGGACGGAAAGCCTGAGACAGTGCGGCACCAGATCCTGCGGGTCTATTCCATGCTGTTCTGCGACGACATTGGCGCAGTGGCAGGACAGCTGGCGGGGCCGGACGAGGTGGAAGCTACGGCGGACCGCCTCTATACCGGAGAGATGGGCTTTGATCCCCGCCACTGGTACCGGATGCGGCACCATTTCCCAGTGATCGACGAGGACAATTACGACCGCTTCGCGGCGCTGGTGGTCTCGGATCTGAGCGCGGGGCCGCTGCATGAGGCTGCGGTCAAGGGAGGCGACATGCTTCTGGTGGGAGCGCTGGATCCGCTGCACATGACAAAGGAACAGCGGGAGAACCAGGAGCTCCGGGTCGTTGATTTCGGCCTGCCGCCCTCCGCGGGCGATGACGGGAAAGGGGTGAAGGAATGACCATTCTCGTAGTAGATGACAAGAAGAAGGCACTGGACCGGATCGCAAAGATCGTGAAAGAACTGAGGCCCGACGCGGAGATCCTCAGCTTTGAAAACAGCCTGGAAGCCCTGGCGGCGGCCAGAAATACCGAGATCGACGTGGCTTTCCTCGGCGCGGTGATGCCGGAACTTAGCGGACTGGATCTCGGCCAGTATCTGATCGAAATGTATCCGATGGTGAATATTATCTTCCTGGCGGAGAAAAAGGACTACGCCTACGATGCCATCGCCCTTCGGGCCAGCGGATATCTCCTGGAGCCTGCTTCTGAGGAAAGGGTGAAGCAGGAGTTCGCGGAGCTCCGTCATCCTGAGGACGTCAAGAACCGGAAAAGGGTTTTTGCCCAGACCTTCGGAAACTTCGAGTTCTTCGTGGACGGGAAGCCGGTGGCCTTTAAATACACCCGGACCAAGGAGATCATCGCTCTCCTGGTGAACAACCGCGGCGCCCAGACCACCAACGGAGAGATCATCGCTTCCCTCTGGGAGGACGACGGGGACCCGGAGAAGAAAGCCTCCTACCTCAGCAATCTCCGGCAGGATCTGCAGAATACCTTGACGAAGCTGAAGCTGAACGGCCTCATCATAAAGCAGCGGGGAAGTCTCGCCATCGACACGAAGAAGATCGAGTGCGACATGTACGACTGGATCGAAAAGAAACAGGACTCCCGCTATCATTATCTCGGGGATTATATGAATCAGTACAGCTGGGCAGAGTATGTACACGCGGAGCTGGATGAGATCAGCTACGCGATGGAGGATGAAGAATAAAACCGGTAATGCACCTACGGCACCGAAAACTCGCAAGCGATTCTTGAACTGAAAACATCGGAGGAAGACATGCACTTCGGAGAGAAGATCGCGGAACGAAGAAAAGAACTGCAGATGACCCAGGAGCAGCTGGCAGACCGCATGAATCTGTCGGTGGAGGAGATCAGGGCCTTTGAAGCGGGCCGGCGAAGGCCGGACGTGTTTCAGATGCTGGCTGTCTCCGATGCCCTGAGGATACGGCTTCGGGAAATGATCGGGAAAAAGGAGCTGGCAAGAACGCCGCTTTCCATCAAGGATCAGTTTTTCGGAGACCCGAACATGTTCAACAAGCTGAAGGGCTTCGCGGATGCGGAGGGACTCACCCAGACGCGGTCCGCGCTGTTCTTCGCCAGGGAAATGCACGAGGGACAGTACCGTTCCCCCAGTCAGTACAGCAAGGAGAAGATACCCTACATCGTCCATCCTCTGACTATGGCCGGTCACGCCCACGCCCTGGGCATCCGGAATGATGCGGTGCTGGCAGCGGCGCTGCTGCACGATGTCTGCGAGGACTGCGGCATCGACCCGCCTTACCTTCCCTTCTCTTCGGAGGTCCGGGAGGCGGTATCCCTTCTGACGAAGCCCGACAATATGACGCCGGAGCTGACAGAGCTTTATTACCGGAACATTTCCTACAACAGCACGGCGGCTATCGTGAAGGCGCTGGACCGCTGCAACAACGTCTCCACCATGATGCTGGGGTTCCCGAAGCACAGAGTCCTGAAATATATCGATGAGACCCAGCGCTATGTGTTCCCGCTTCTGGACTTCATAAAAGAGCACTACCTGGAGTACAATGACGCGGTGTTCGTGATCAAGTACCAGATCACGAGCATCCTGCAGAGCGCCAAGGCGGCGATCCTGTGGTAAGCGGGTCCTGAACTAAGAGCACGGAGGAAAAACGATGAAGGTCGGATTTGTCGGACTTGGCATCATGGGCCGCCCGATGGCAAAGAACCTGCTGAAGGCAGGACATGAACTAGTGGTGTTCAACCGCAGCAAAGGCGCGGTAGAGGACCTGGTGGGCTGCGGTGCAAAAGCCGCTGCCTGCGCCAGGATCGTCGCAGAGCAGTGCCCGGTGGTCATCACCATGGTGCCGAATTCGCCCGACGTGCGGAAGGTCGTGTTCGGCGAGGACGGCCTGGCGGAGGGCATGAAGGCCGGTGAATCCGTCCTCATCGACATGAGCTCCATCGACCCCGTGGAATCCAGGAGCATCGCCGCCGGACTGGAAGAAAAAGGCGTTGGGATGCTGGACGCGCCGGTCTCCGGCGGAGAGCGCGGGGCCATCGAAGGGACCCTTTCCATCATGGTGGGCGGCAGAAAAGAACTGTTTGACAAGTACTATGATCTTCTGATGGACATGGGCAAAAGCGTGGTATACCTCGGAGCCATCGGTTCCGGCAATGTGGCGAAGCTCGCGAACCAGATGATCGTCGCGGCGAACATCGGCATCGTTGCCGAGGCCCTGACCTTCGCGAAGAAAGCCGGGACCGATCCGGAACTTGTGTTCCAGGCGATCCGGGGCGGGCTCGCGGGATCTGCCGTTCTCAACGCCAAGGCCCCGAAGATGCTGGCCGGAAACTACCTGCCGGGCTTCCGTGTCGACCTGCACATCAAGGATCTGAACAACGCCCTGAATGCGGCGCACTCCATCAACATGCCGGTCCCCATGACCGCCCGGATGATGGAGGTGATGCAGGAACTGAAGAATCACGACGAAGGCGGCTGCGACAACATCGGCATCGTCCGCTATTATGAAAGAATATCCGGGACCTCCATCGTGAAGTGAACCGGGGAGACAGGGGATGATCCCCTGTCTCTTTTTTTTTTTGAGAAACACCGGACCCGCAGTCGGGTCATTGTGACATTACTGTGCGTATCTCTCCTGTATGATGGGCGTATCAACATAAAAAAAGGGCCCGAGGGCCATGAACATACAAGAGAGGGAAATAACATGAAGAACAGAATCGCAGGAATGATCACAGCAGTGATGGCGGCAGCAATGGTAATGACAGTTCCGATGCAGGCATACGCAGGGGGGCCCGGCGTTTCAAATACCATGGGTTATGTGACGCCCTGCACGAACCAGACAACTAACTACGGTGCGGGAACCCAGAGACCTGCGGCACCGGTGATCACGGATGTGTACGTGACAGCTTCTTCTCCGGCAGCGTACTCGCCGGCACCGGCACAGCCGGCACGCCAGGGACAGTATGAAGCAGTGAGGATGGAGATCAACGGGACAGAAGAGCAGACTGCTGCGCTGGACCGCCGGATGCAGACCGCCCAGACCCAGCTGGAAATGAATCAGCTGGCGGCACAGAAATACCAGATCTGGGACAATGAACTGAATTCCGTCTGGAAGCGCCTGGAGGGCACTCTCAGCGCCGACGCGATGAACCGGCTCCGCAATGAGGAGCGCACCTGGATCACTCAGAAGGAAGCTTCCATGAAGCAGGCGGCTGCGGCCTACGGCAGCGGCAGCATGGCGGACATGGCGTATGTCGAAAAAGGAACAGAACTCACCAGAGCGAGAGTGTATATCCTTGCAGAGTACCTGCGTTGAACACTCCCGCTGCAGAAAGGAAGGACCCGGCCCCGAGGGCGCGGGTCCTTTTTCTGTCCGATACCCCTATGATTATCCGTGCCGCTTCGGTATAATCGGATTAAGAAGCATTTCTTCTGGCCGGAGTTCGGTCTTCGGCCGGGAGAAATGGTTTACACTGTGTCACGAAAGGGGTATCAGAATGGAATTCAAGGAAGTCGTAAAGAACCGCTACTCATGCAAGAAGTATTCCAACCGCCCGGTCGAGGCTGAAAAGCTGACCGCTGTCCTGGAAGCCGGCCGTCTGGCGCCCACTGCGAAAAACCTGCAGGAACAGCGCATCTATGTGCTTCAGTCCGCTGAGAATCTGGCGGGGGTCGATTCTGCCACGCCCTGCCGCTACGGGGCGCCGATGGTGCTGGTGGTGGCTTATGACAAGAACAACGTATTCGTTTATCCCGGCGGAAAGAAGGACTCCGGTGCAGAGGATGCGGCGATCGTCGCGACCCACATGATGCTGGCGGCGACGGATGAAGGGTTGGACAGCTGCTGGCTGAACTTCTATGATACAGAGAAGGTGGAGAAGCTTCTGGACCTGCCGGAGAACGAGGAGATCCTGATGCTGCTGGATCTCGGTTATGCTGCGGAGGGCGCGGGACCGCTCCCGAACCACACGAAGAGGAAGGATCTCAGCGAGACGGTGATCTACCGGTAAGGAGAAGACTATGATCAGCAGTGAACTGCAGAAAGCCAGAGAATACGAGGCAAGGAACGGGCCTTCCATCCCGCCGGAGCAGCGTCCGGTATTTCATCTGTCGCCCCAGTGCGGCTGGATGAACGACCCGAACGGCTTCGGTATCTACCGCGGACAATACCACATGTTCTACCAGTATTACCCCTACGCATCCCACTGGGACTCCATGCACTGGGGCCACGCGGTAAGCGGAGACATGCTGCACTGGGAATACCTGCCCTGCGCCCTGGCGCCGGATGAAGCCTACGACAGGGAGGGCTGCTTTTCCGGCAGTGCATTTCCGCTTCCGGACGGACAGCAGCTTCTCATGTACACGGGCGTCAGCCGGGAACAGCAGGAGAACGGCCAGTTCCAGGAACTGCAGACCCAGAATCTTGCTGTAGGCGACGGAACGGATTACCGGAAATACGAGGGGAATCCGGTCCTGACGGCGAAGGATCTTCCGGAAGGCGGAAGCAATGCCGATTTCCGGGATCCGAAGATCTTTCAGCTTTCCGACGGCAGACTGTGCTGCGCCATAGGGAACCGGCCGGCGGACGGCAGCGGCCAGATCCTTCTTTACCTCAGTGACGACGGCTTCTGCTGGAAGTTCTGGAAGGTCCTGGCAGCGAACGGGAACCGCTTCGGCAGGATGTGGGAATGTCCGGATTTCTTCCCGCTGGACGGGAAATGGGTGCTGATCACAAGCCCCCAGGATATGCTGCCGGAGGGCTTTGAGTACCACAACGGGAACGGCACCCTCTGCCTCACCGGTAATTTTGACGAACAGACGGGTGATTTCGAGGAAGAAACAGACCAGGCTATCGACTACGGCATCGATTTCTACGCGCCCCAGACGGTGCTGATGCCGGACGGGCGGCGGGTGATGATCGGCTGGATGCAGAACTGGGACGCCTGCGCCATCCGCATGCCGGAGGCGGCCTGGGCGGGGCAGATGTCCCTGCCGCGGGAACTGTCTCTTCGTAACGGAAGACTGTACCAGCAGCCGCTCCGGGAGCTTGCGTCGCTCCGGCGTGATGAAGCGGAGTTCCATGACATCCCGGTGTGCGGACAGATCAGGCTCCCCGGCGTCTCCGGACGGGCTGTGGAGATGGAGATCCGGGTGCGCCCCGCGAATCCGGCGGCCCTGTTCCACAAATTTATGGTCCGCTTTGCGGAAAACGAACAGTTCCACACGGCATTCAGCTTCCGGCCCCACGAGGGGACCCTGAAGGCGGACCGGAAGTTCTCCGGCTCCCGCAGGGCCATCATCCACCAGCGGCGCTGTCTGGTGGAGCACCGGGACGGAGTTCTTACCTTCCGGCTCATCCTGGACCGCTTCAGCGCGGAATGTTTTATCGGGGACGGGGAGCAGGTGATGAGCATGTCTCTCTACACAGAGCCCTCGGCGGAAGGCATTTCGTTCTATGCAGACGGAGAGGCGCTGATGGACCTGAAGTTCTGGCGGCTCGGTGATTAAGACCCGGTCTGGCAGCTCAGTGAACAGAAGCCGGTCCTGGCGGCCGGAAAACACTTGTAAAGACGAGGAGAAGAAGAGATGAAAAAGGTTTTTGCGAGCGATTTTGACGGAACCCTGTATTTCTACAAAGCGGAAGTGAAGCTGCCGCCGGAATCAGTGAAGAAGATCCGGGAGTATCAGGATGCAGGCCATCTCTTCGGCCTCTGCACCGGCCGGCAGGTGGGGGGCCTGACGCCCTTTATCACCGGATTCGTGGAGCCGGATTTCTTTATCACCAGCAGCGGCGCGAACATCGTGGACCGGAACTACCAGCCCATCCTGAAGCGGGGCGTTGACCGGGACGTGGCGGATGCCATCGTGAAGGAATACAACCCGAAGGGCTACCGCCTGACCCTTGATGTGGAGGGAGACATCTGTGTCTTCAGCGAGATGGATTATCCCGGAAAATACTACATTATCACCGGCGTGGACGACGCGCCGAAGGGCCTTATCCACCAGGTCAGCATCCACACGGAAAGCCTGGAGGAGGCAGCCTCCATCAGCAAGAGCCTGAACGAGCGCTATGGCGACAAGATCGAAGCCTTTCAGAACGTCATTGAGATCGACATTGCCCCCCGCGGCTGCTCCAAAGGAAAAGGCGTGAACTTCCTCCGGGAGTACATGAAGGAGCAGCTGGGCGAATTCCGGCTTTACGGCATCGGCGATTCCATCAACGACCTGCCCCTTCTGGAAGCCTCCGACGTCTCCTATACCTTCCCCTACGCTCCGAAGGAAGTGCAGGAAAAGGCGGACAAAGTCGTGGCGACCATCGTCGACGCGCTGGAAGACAGTATGCGGGAATAAGGACGGCATGTGTGAGGAAATAAACAGAATGTAAAAAAGGAAGACCGTGAAATGCGGTCTTCCTTTTGTTTCCAGGAGATTGATACGGAATCCCGCCCTCCGGCTTACAGCGCTTTCACCAGGGCGAGGACATCCCGGAACTCCGGCAGCGGGTCCATATTGAGGGCCTTTTCATCCGGCTTCAGACTAATGGGATAATTGGGCGCGAGGACCCGGCCCTTCAGGAAAAGGTCCACGATGTTCCCCCGGACAGAAAGGGCCGGCTGAGCGGAGGACTTCCGGAACAGCTCGTTGGCTGCGGAAGCGTCGGCAGGAGTGATTCCGCCGCCGTAGAGGTTCACTTTTTCCTTCAGGCCGGCAGCGGCGGCATCCTGCTTCTTCAGGTCAGGCAGGGAAGAGAAGAATTCTTCCTCCAGATCCGCTGCGATCATATCCTTCGTGAGAACGCGGTAGTTCTTCCCGGTGGTTTGAGGCAGGACAAAGTGCATCCAGACTCCGCAGAGCACATCGGCGCCCTTCTGGCCGGCATGCTGGAACTGCTGCAGAGTCGTGTCGTTCAGGGAAACAGGCATGCCCCGGAGCGTCCCGGAGATTCCCTGGTAAAGACCGATGAAACTCGTCTCTCCTTCGCGGATGGGCAGGAGCTCCGCTTCCCGGATCTCCTCCCGGGTGATACCGGTGCCCCCTTTGTTCTGGAGCTCATACTGGTCCAGCTTCGAACCGATGGAGCAGGTGAGGGCCGCGTCCACCAGAGCCTGCTGGTACTCTTTCCGCGCCTTTTTATGGATAGAGAAACGGAACAGCAGCATTACAAAGAGAGCAGCGATCGAGGGAATCATCTGCTTAAAAATAGCGGTGAGCAGCGCCAGGACAAGAAGACCGATCAGTACAAAGGTTAAAGTGCGGATCTTCTGATAGCCGGCGTTCAGCTTTTCCAGTTCCTGTTTCCGAGTACTGTTGTCATATTTCTGCATGAAGCACCCCTTTCCGCTGCCCTGGCGGAACGAGAAGTTTTCCCGCTGTCCCGGCAGCAAAACAAGTATAACATATAAAACTGCTCCCGGCACTACAGCTTTCGGGCCGGATGTGGTAGACTGGACCGTACAGGTGAAATGAGTAAGCGGACTGCGGTAAGATGCAGAAGCGGGGTCGAGTATGAGTCAGGAAAAACCGGTCGTAAACTTAAGCGGAGGCATGATGGTGTTCATCGGCGCCGTGCTCTGGAGTCTTAACGCGCCGATGGTGAAGTACCTGACCATAGGATCTCTTCTGATCTGCGGGCTCAGGTCTGTCATCGCGGGGATCGCCCTGGCAGGTTTTATACGGCCGAAAAAGCTTCACTGGAACGCCTGGATGCTGGTGTATGTCTGCTGCTACTCCATGGTCTGCCTCGCGGTCATTGCTTCTCTTGCGATGACTTCGGCGCCCATCGCGGTGGGAATGCAGTACACCTCCGTGATGTGGCTGTTCCTCGCGGACCTGGTGCGGACCCGGAAGTTTGTCATGCGGAAGTTCATACCGGTGTTCATCATCGCTGTCGGCGTGGTGCTGTTCATGATGTCCGGCACGGATCAGACCTCGAGCCTCGGGAACCTGATCGCCTTCTCCAGCGGTATCACCTTTGCCCTCATGACCGTGAGTGCTAAAAAGGCGGCCGGGACGAATCCGGTGGGCCTGGTCTCCGTGGCGAACTTCTTCACCGGCGCAGCCGTGTTCCTTCTGTTCCCCTGGTGCCTGAAGGAGATCCCGGACATGACCCCGGTGCAGTGGCTCATCATGCTGATCCTCGGGGCGGTGCAGATCGGCGGCGGCTACGCTTTTTACAACATGGGCGTCCAGAAAGTGGCGCCGCAGAAGGCGGCCATCATCGCCCTTGCCGAGATGATCCTGGGACCGGTCTGGGTGGCCCTGTTCCTGAAGGAATATCCTTCAGTCATCGTCCTGACAGGCTTCATTTTCATTTTGACAGGCATGATTCTGGACGCGAAGATGAATCCGGCGGAAGCCTGAAACAGTCCGTGCGGAAGAAATCAGAGAGTAACTTTTCAAATGTATTATCATGATAATCAGGAGGAGAGATGGAATACAGACAATTCGGGAAGCAGTATGTGATACGGATCGACCGCGGGGAGGAAGTGATCAGCAAACTGCTGGAACTCTGCGAAAAAGAAGGGATCACCCTTGCGAGCATCGAAGGACTAGGCGCGGCGGACCACGTGGTCCTTGGCCTTTATGATGTGGACAAACAGGAGTTTAAAAAGAGGACCTTTGACGAAGCTCTGGAAGTCTCCTCCGTGAACGGAAACATCACCATGCAGGGCGATAAAGTCTACCAGCATATCCATATAACAGCATGCAACGAGAATCTCCAGGCCTTCGGAGGCCATCTGGTGGAATGCCGGATCTCCGGCACCTGCGAACTGTTCCTCACCGTGCTGGACGGCCGCGTGGGAAGAAAGCACGATGATGTCACCGGCCTGAACATTTTCGATTTCAGCTGAAGTATAGCGGAATCTGGTTTCAGCGGGAGAAAAACAAAACAGCTTCGGGACAGACAGGATGCCTGTTCCGGAGCTGTTTTTTGTTGTTGTTCGATACGCGGTCACATGTCCCAGAGGAACTGCATAAATCCGGGGACCTGCTTTTCCCAGTCCGCCTCGCAGTGATTGCCGCCGTACTGGCATACGACCCTGGTCGCGCACCCATGCTGGTTCAGAAGACCGGCGATGGTGTAATTGTTCTGTGCCATCCTGGTGGTAAGGGCCGGGAGATCCTTGCTGCCGAACTGCTTTGCCTCCTCCTCGCCCCAGGACAGATAGACCCTGGTGTCCGGGCTGATGTCCGCGTTTGAGATGTCGTGTATCAGCTCCTTCATGCCGGGACCGATGGAACTGGAGACACAGGCCGCCTTGGAGAAAACCTGGTTGTGCATCATCACGCCGTACAGCGCCATCAACCCTCCCATGCTGGAGCCGGCGATGCCGTTGGCCTCCCGGAAGGAATAGGTGCGGAACTCCCGGTCGATGTCCGGTTTCAGTTCCTCCGTGATCCAGCGCAGAGTCTCCTTGCCGGTGCCGTGCAGATTGCCCCAGAATTTCCCCGTGTACACATAGGGACAGTACTCCTGGAGGCGCTGATTGCCCTCATGGCTGCACTCGATGCCGATGACGATCATCCTCCGATGCCAGGATTCCAGGTATTCTTTCATCCCCCAGCTTTTTCCGAAAGTGGCGTCTTCATTGAAAAAGAGGTTGTGCCCGTCAAAAAAGTACATGACGGGGTAGCGCTCGTCACTTTCGTAATAATTGTCCGGAAGATAAATATGAAGCCGGCGGTATGCATTTGCCGGTGTAAATAATCTGTCGCGTTTAATGATCATGGTGGCCTCGGTTCTGTTACTGATTTCTCCGGGGAGCAGTTCTCCCCGTACAGTCCGTCCTCTGCAAACCCGGGATGACGGACAACTAACACATTATAGCAGAAACTTTTTGAGAAAGAAAGTTATATGTCACGGAGAGACGCTTCCCGGAAGCTGATCGTCTGCGCCGGAGAGTTTCACCGCGCAGTGCGGCGCCGCGACGGCGACCACGGGTTCATGGAGCCCAAAGCGGCGTCCGCCTTGCTGCGCGGCGAAACCGACAGAGCGGACGCAGCTGCACGGGAAGCTGCTCTCCGAGATCATTGAGAAGCTTTCTTAGGAATGGTATGATGGTAGGCAGGTAGATTTATAGTCTCAACAAGAGAAGGAGTTAAAAAACAGAAATGGATGTGGTTCAGCTTTGTGAGATCGCGATGATGATCGCTTTCGGATGTTCCTGGCCGCTGAATATCGTGAAATCCCTGCAGTCCAGGACTGCAAAGGGAAAAAGCGTGATGTTTGAGATCATCGTGGTGATCGGTTACTTCGTGGGACTGATCGGGAAGATGGTCAGCTGGCAGCGGACAGGGGTCCTGGCGTATTCGGTGTGGTTCTATATCCTGAATATGGTCATGGTGTCCATCGACATCGTCCTCTATTTCCGGAACAGCGCGCTGGATCGGGCGAGAGAACTGGAACAGGTGAACGGAAAGGACCGGAGCTGATGATGGAAGAACGCAACGAGCTGCTTCGGGCGATCCCGAAGGTGGACGAAGTGCTGAAAGCCATGCTGTCAGGGGATGATCCGGGAGATGCGTCCCGGAGGGAAACGGCGAAAGAAATGTCTCATGCAGAAGCGGCGGATACGGTACGGCGGCTGACCGGGGAACTGCGGCAGGCAGTCCTGGAGGGACGGCTGCAGAATATGGATGAAATGCCGGACGCAGCCGCCCTGGCGGAGCAGGCGGCGGAATATCTCAGAAATACGCCGGAACACCATCTCCGCCGGGTCATCAACGCCACAGGGGTAGTGCTGCACACGAACCTGGGGCGCGCCGTGCTTCCCGAAAAAGCGGTCTGCGCTGCGGCAGAGGCGGCAAGACATCCCTCCAATCTGGAATATGATCTTTCGGAGGGCGTACGGGGATCCCGCCAGGTCCATGTGGAGGAGATCCTGAAAAAGATCACCGGAGCCGAGGCTGCCATGGCAGTGAACAACAACGCCGCGGCAGTGCTGCTTTGCCTGTCCGCACTGGCGGCCGGAAAGGAAGTCATCGTGTCCCGGGGAGAAGAAGTGGAGATCGGCGGATCTTTCCGGGTGCCGGACATCATGAAACAGAGCGGCGCTTCCCTGGTGGAGGTGGGGACCACCAACCGCACGAAGCCGGAGGACTACAGGGATGCTGTGACGGAGAACACTGCGGCGCTTCTGAAGGTCCATACAAGCAATTACCGGATCATCGGATTTACCAGGGAGACGACGCTGCAGGAACTTTCGGAGCTGAAACAGGACCTTCCCTTGCTCTACGATATGGGCAGCGGGCTCTTCATCGACCTGGACCGGTACGGCATCGACGAGCCGGCGGTAAGCCAGGCGCTGAAAGCGGGGGCGGATCTTGTCATGTTCAGCGGGGACAAGCTTCTCGGCGGCCCCCAGGCAGGTTTTGCCGTGGGGAAGAAGGCACTGATCGACAGGATGAAGAAGCATCCTCTGGCCCGGGCTTTCCGGGTGGATAAGATGACTCTGGCCGCGGCGGAAGCGGTGCTGAAACTGTATCTGGACCCGGACCGAGCCCTGAGGGAGATTCCGACTCTGCGGCAGATCACGGCGGGAGAAGAGGAACTTTGTGTCCGGGCAGTAAAACTGCAGATGCAGATGGAACAGAGATTTATGGGACAGGGATATCTGTTCCTTCCGGAGCCCTGCGGAGACCGGGTGGGCGGAGGCGCCGCGCCGGAAACGGCGCTGCCGGGATATGCCGTGACGATCCGGGGCCTGGTGCCGGGCAGGACGCCGGAGCAGCTGGCCTCTGCACTGCGGAACACGCAGATCCCGGTGATCGGGCGGATCGCGGACGGGAGACTCTGGCTTTCCCTGCGGACTGTGGAGGAAGAGGAAGAAGAAACGCTGGTACAGAGCATCGCAGAAGCATTGCAGATCCGGGGCAGGGAAGGGATATCTTGATTTCTGCCGCTGCTTTGGTACACTTATAATACAGACAACAAAGATTGCTTCTTACAGCTGACAGAGAGGTGGTAAAAATGAAAAAAATCGTTACGTTGCTTTTAAGCCTTCTGATGTCCGCGGCAATGGCTGCGACTGTGTTTGCCGGCACCGGGGCCTGGATCCACGACGGCAGCGGTTGGAGATGGCGCCGTTCCAACGGGTCCTATGCCCGGAATGAATGGCTCTGGATCGACGGCAACGGCGACGGATGGGCGGAATGCTATAACTTTGACTCCAGAGGCTACATGCGGTTCAACACGTATTATGACGGATACATGCTCAACTCGGACGGCAAGTGGGTCGACGATTACAATGATCCCTATCTCTATGACGAGCCGAATGAGTGGGTCGTACAGGAAGCCAAAGAGGTGGCCTATCCTACCGGAGCATTCAGGTTCGACACGGAACTGTCCAACGGTGTTGTTAAGATCACCAAGTCCGGAGGAGTTTATTACTGTGACTATGTCCGTGAGGGTTACTATGAAAGCGGCGATCCGTATTATGAGAGCGTCGTCTATTCCCCGCTCTACAGGGACGGATATAACTCCTTCGTAGCCACAGACGGGGCGGGCGATACTATCCGCTTCAATTACTACGGTGCGAACAGTCTCTACGATGTCTCCTTTAACGGAGGATGGGGCGAAGTATATACAAAATAACAGGATCTGTTCAGCTTCTACGGATTCACATGATCAAAGAAAAGACTGCCGCATCAGACGCTGAAAACGCCTGGAACGGCAGTCTTTTTTACCACTTTCTTGTTTGTTTACGAGCCCCGTTTTTCAGGAGACTGCGCCGCGAGCCGCTGAAGCAGCGATTCGTGCAGGCTTCCTGTGATGTAGAAGAAACCGAAAAAGCACAGAGGCAACGGGAATATCACCAGCGCAATGATACACAGCAGGACGGAAAGAAGTTTTGATCTGCTGATGTAGGCCTTGATGATCAGGTTCAGGGCAATAGCCCCGAAGCAGGTGAGATAAAGATACCCGCAGACGCCGAAGGTCTGGCCGATGGTTGCCGCCGGTGTTTCTTCATTCCTTCCGAAGGTGAAGAGATAAAGCATGAAAAGGACTATTCCGAGATACCCGCTCCATTTCGGAGGATAAAACTCCCGGACCGGTTTCGGCTTCTGCACCGGAAAGCGGAGCAGCTTCAGGATCATCAGGGAGATCTCGAAGATCAGAAATCCCTGGATGATTCCCATGAATATCATGGATATGATCATCAGCCGCTTCAGGTAGTCATGGGTGAAAACATTCTCCGGCATTACCATACCGGCCTTCTCCATGGCTGTCGTCATCATGGTCTGCATCTCGGTGATCTCCTGATTCAGGTTATACCCGAACAGAGAAGCAAGAACAATGGTGCTCAGGAGATTGAATACCGCGGCGAGGACCATGACCAGGATCATCGTATGGGTCGAGTCGACACGGTGATAAAGGCAGGTGCCGAAGGCCAGTCCCAGCAGCGCGGCCGTGGTGGCATAGAAGATCGCGGTAAAGCTTCCGCAGAAGAGGGTGATCATGACCATGCCGATGAAGACCGGCAAGCCGCTCCGAAGTCCGTATTTTGCGGCGTAGGCAGTCATGGGAAGAGGAAAAATGTACACGAAAGCTTCCTCGAAGAGACCGCCGGTCTGGCGGTTCAGGAGGATCAGGACGCCGAATACGGCGATGAGCATTGCTCCGAATGTAAGTTTTTGCGTTTTGGAATTCATGATGCTTATTATAACCGATTCTCCGGAACTTTGGAACAAAGACATTGCCCGGAAAGAGTGATCTGTTCCGGAAAGGGTGACCTCACAGGAGGGGTTCCTGTCTCTTATTCTGACGGGAATTCAGAACAAGAGATACCTTGTTTTCAGGAGGAGGAATTATGAGAAGAAGAGCATGGATGAGAGGACTGGCAGCAGCTGCTGCCGCGGTACTGCTTCTGTCCGCCTGTTCCGGCGGCAGCGGTGCGGGAGGAACGACGGCGTCAGGAGAGACTACGATTTCCGGAGAAACTAAGGGGGCTGGTGAAACAGCAGCGCCCCAGGAGACAACGGCATCCGGAGAAACAGCGGCGCCCGCAGAGACGACAGCCCCCGCGGAGACAGCGGCGCCCGCCCCGGTCATCGAGGCCCCGCAGATCCCGGCAGCAGAATTCCCGGTGACGGACGGCTCCACCGCGACCCTTCCTCTGGGATGGATGCTGTACCGCCTCTGCACAGGCGAAGGTCAGGCAGAAGCCGATAAAGCAATGGCGTTTACAAAAACGAATAACTCTTACATCCGCCTGATGGATCAGGAGGCGGACCTGGTCATTGCCTATGAAGCCGGTCCTGGGGCGAAGGAGGATCCGCGGTACAGCAGTCTGGAAATCGAACCCATCGGACTGGATGCGCTGGTATTTATCTGCAATACTTCGAATCCCGTGGACTCTCTGACCACGGAGCAGATCCAGCAGATCTACACCGGAAAGATCACGAACTGGAAAGAGGTCGGAGGGGAGGATATCGATATCGTCGCCTTCCAGAGAAAGGTGAATTCCGGCTCCCAGACTCTGATGGAAAACCTGATGATGAAAGGGATCCCCATGGCGGACGCGCCGAAGGAATACCGCCCCAGCGAGATGGGAGAGCTGATCGACGGCGTGGCGGATTTCTCCAACACCGGCAACGCCCTCGGCTATTCGGTCTTTTTCTACGCGAAGAACATGTACACAAAGCCGAATCTTCGCTTCATGGCGGTGGACGGCGTGATGCCTTCTTCAGATACGATCCGCAGCGGGGAGTACAAGTATGTGAACCCCTTCTACGCGGCGATACGGAAAGATGAGCCGAAGGATTCCAATGCGCGCCGGCTCTTTGACTGGCTTACTGCGGAGGATGGCCAGTCCCTGGTGGAAGCCATGGACTATGTGAGCATCCGCAAGGGAGAAAAGACGCTGCCGGAGGGCATCGTCCGCGAACTGTCCCTGCAGAACGCAGCGCCCGCAGAGAACAAGCACCGTCTCGCCATTGACGGAATGACCTTTGACGGCGACGCCGGCGTGGTGTTCCTGGACAAGGAGTTCAAGGTGGCCGGCAGAGAGGACGGGATCCGTCTGCGTGACCGGGACAGATTTGCCTTGATCCGCGGCAGCGTGTTCCCTGCGGAGTATCCGGCATTTACGTCAGGAGAGGAGGAGGAAGCACCGGATTACATCCCGGTGGGCCTCTACGATGTGGACAAAAGAGACTGGGCAGTAAAGCCGGAGTTTGACTACGTCTATACGGAATGTATGGACGGGACCCACACGATCTATTACTTTGGCAACTGGAGTTCTTATTATGATGAGGACGGGAATTATCTGGGTGACGATATTCCCGGAACTCTGTATCTGTACGACGAGAACGGAGCATTTCTCAAGGAGCAGAATTACGTCGGCGATGAAGAATGGCAGCAGATCCTGTCCCGCACGCTCCGGCGCCAGGAAGTGAAGAACACTTACGACGAAAGCACCGGAACCTCTGTTTACGACCTGGGCGGCGGCGTCCGTCTGATCGACGAGTATAATTCTGAGACGGGAGAATCGAGGTCCGTACTGGAGGACAACGGAAAAGTGGTAGAGGAAGCCAGCGGCGGCACCCTGTATCCCTACATGCTGGACAATGTCATGGAAGACGCGGTCCCCTACGGGTGGTGCACCGTGGATATGTACTGGAGCGGCAAGGGGGAAGACGGCCTCTACGCTTTCGAAGACAGGGATGACTTTTTAGTCAGTCCCTCCGGGATACGGTACCGGCTGCAGGACCGGACGGACATGGGGATCACAATGGCAGATGAGGCCTTCATCATCCTTCTGGAATACAACTCCATGAAGTACGAGATCCGGGATTACGAGGACAATGTGATCTTCAGCTGGCTTGAACCCGAGCAGTCCGAATACTGGTAAGCCCGGAGCGGGCGGTCACACCGCCTCCGGCAGTCCGCTGCCGCTGGTGTAATGATATACGCAGTTTGAGAGACGGTCCTCCGGCGCGACATGGGCTTCGTTGATGGAGCGGACCATTTCCTTCAGGAATTCCGGCCGGATGTCGTCATTGTCCTCGATGAACAGAAGTTCATGGATCGAAGAAGGAAGAATGAAAAAACGTCCTTTCAGCCGGCCGGCGGCGTAATCGAGGAAGCCGGGGTACAGGAGGACGCCGGCTCCGGAGAAACCGTTTTCCACAGTAGCGACAAAGATGGCAGGCGCGTCTGCATCCTCAGGGATGTCCGCGCCTCCATTTTCTTTTATGATATCGTGAAGCTTTCGGAAAGAGGCAGGATGGAGCAGCGGGGCGTACTGAAGCGCGTCGCTGTGCAGCTGCTCCGGAGTGATGCCGTAGTCCTCCAGCATGGACCGGGTGATCAGGATAGAACTGTCGGGGCACCCGAGGCAGCAAAGATCAAAGCGGTACACGGCGCAGAGATCCTCCAGGTCCCGGTGAGGGAGGTCCTCCAGCATTTTTTCATTGCCCTTCCGGGGGATCATCTGGATCATCAGGTGGTGTTTCAGCTTGTCGTAGTTGCTGAAAAGCTCCGGGTCCGGAGAGGGCATACGGTTCGCAAGCTTCAGCAGTTCCTGCTCCAGTTCCTTCAGAAGCGCGGAGTAAGGACGTCCGTTCTTAAAGGATTCGTAGAGGGGCTTCAGGTCAAGACTGGCTTCAGTCGCGGCTCCTTCAGGGCGGAAGGTCAGGCCCAGGTAGGAGCGGCCCTGGAGCTTCTGGACCTCGCGGCTGCCGATCTCCGCTTTCCGGTACCGCTCCGGCAGGATCGTGCCGAAGTCCGTCTGCAGGTCTTTTGTGATCTTGTCAATAAATTCGCTGTAAGTCATGTAAGGTTTCCTCCTTGTTATCAGTGCAGCCTTGCTGCGTATTCATAAAGGATGCCGCTCTCATACACGGAGATCAGCCCGCGGGCATAGTCCGAGGCTTTTTCCGGCTCCCAGGGGAGAGCGCATTTCACGATCCGGTCTTTCAGTTCTTCTTTTCCGGAACGGCGCAGGAATTCCTGGAAAGATTCCAGCTTCAGAGAGGATGCAGGGTCTTCTACCACAGGCATGAAGATCCTTGAGCAGAGATCCAGAAGTTCCGCCGCACGGCGGCCGAAGGAGCCGAAATCCAGAATGATAGAAGCGTAGCCGCCTTCCTCCGCGATGCGCCGGAACAGGCGGGCCAGATCCTCGGAAGTGACCTGGGAAATATCCTCCGCACAGCGGACCGGGGGAATGTAATCCAGCGCGCCGAAGGAATGGACGGCTCCTTTCAGCCGGCTCCAGGAGTAGGCGCCCTGGAGATAGCGGTAGATCACGTCGGAAAGATCCTCCTCGTCTTCCCCCATGTTTTCCTGAATGCTCCGGAACACACCTGGAAATTCTTCCAGAGTGAGGAACAATGTGCGGCCCCGCCGGGCGTGGACCAGGCCAAGAGTCAGGGCCAGAGTCGTCTTGCCGCATCGGTTCACGGGGGAATAGATGCCGTAGATCTCGCACTGGTCGCGGCGGGCCCGGGAAATACAGCGGGAGTCATCTTCCGCGTAAAGATTCATGATCTCCCGGGCGATGCGGTCAGCCGGAAGATATTTAAAGACTGCCGGGGCGCCGTAGGGCCGCTGGTCGCCGCCCTGAACGAAACCGTCGTCGCTTAACAGGATCACTTTTGCGCCTTCCGTCAGCCCGTGGACTTCTCCGGCCAGGTCCTCCGCCAGAAGAAGGATCTCCACCCGGGCTGTTTTCCTGAATTCCTTCAGGGCCGAAGGAGAGGAAAAGGCAGTAGTGCGGAAACCGATCCGCTCCTGGCTGTTCAGATAGGATGCCAGCCGGGAAGCATATTCTTTGTCGCGGTCCAGGACCGCCATGACTCGTCTCATCTTACATACCTCCCTGTGCTGCAGACTGCCAGAGGATGCCTCCTCCCAGCATGCTGGCAGTCAGGATCCAGCCTGCAAGAAAGAACGGTCCCATGGGGATTCTGATGCCGCCGGCGGTTTCCCCGCCGGCTTTTTTTAATGTTCCCGCCTCCGGAGCGAAGAGCATTTTCCGGGCCATCAGAAGAGCGGCCGGAACGGAAGCAATCAGAAAACTGAAGAACAGGAACAGGAGAAAACGGTCAGTCCCGCTCCAGGCGGCGACAGTCGCCAGCAGTTTTACATCTCCCGCGCCGGTCAGGTGAAAACGGAAGAAGGGATAGAATAATGCAGTGACGGCGATCAGCCGCAGAAGAAAAGGCGGACCAAGGAAAAAGCCGCCGGGAAGCAAGGCGCCAAGGATCAGTAAATTCGGGATCCTGCGGCAGACAGCATCGCTCAGGGCAGCGGCAGTCAGGAAAACCAACAGAAGAAAAACAGAAAAATCGGAAGAAAACATACAAATTCTCCAAAAGTGAATGTTTTAAATGACATGCAGACAGGGTATAATATGTATTATCAGGGTATCAAAGTCAGAAGACGATCATGTTTGCTTGAATCGCCTTCTGACTTTGGTACCCATGAAACAGAAAATCAAAAGACGGAGGTTCTTTATGGCAAAAATCAATCAGGGACTCGGCTTTATCACGGAGACCGACTGCTATTGGTTTGGTCAGGGCACGCATTACATCATCTACGAAAAACTTGGTGCTCATCCGAAAAACTATAAGGGAAAAGACGGATATCATTTTGCTGTATGGGCGCCCCACGCCGAAGCAGTCAGTATTGTCGGCGATTTCAACGACTGGAATCCCGAAGCGAATTTCTGCCAGAAGATTTTTGAGGGCGGCATCTGGGAGACCTTTATCCCCGGTCTTCAGCCCGGCATGCTGTACAAATTTGTGATCGAGACCAAGTCAGGGGACCGTATCTATAAAGCGGATCCCTATGCGAGAGGTGCGGAATTCCGGCCCGGAACTGCTTCCCGTCTGGAACTGGAGCCCTGGGAGTACAAGTGGGGCGATGAGAAGTGGATGTCCCAGAGAGCTGAGGTCGACCCGCGCCATGCGCCCATGAGCATTTACGAATGCCATCTCGGCTCCTGGAAGAGGAACGAGGAGAACACGGAGCGCGGCGGTTTCGCGAACTATAAGGATCTGGCCCACGAGCTTGCCGCGTACATGAAGGATATGGGCTACACCCACGTGGAGCTGATGGGCATTGCGGAGCATCCCTTTGACGGCAGCTGGGGCTACCAGGTGACGGGTTACTATGCGCCCACCTCCCGCTACGGCGAACCCCAGGAATTCCAGTATTTCGTGGACTACCTGCACAAGCAGGGACTCGGCGTGATCCTGGACTGGGTGCCGGCGCATTTCCCGAAAGACAGCTTCGGCCTGGAAGCCTTCGACGGAACGCCGCTTTACGAGCATCCGGATCCGCTGCTCCGGGAATTCCCCGAATGGGGCACCTACGCCTTTCATTACAGCCGCGGGGAAGTCAGAAGCTTTCTCATCTCCAACGCGTTTTACTGGATCCGGGAATTCCACGTGGACGCGCTCCGCATCGACGCGGTCGCAGCCATGCTGTTCACCAATTTCGGAAGGGGCGCCTGGCGTCCGAATGCGCGCGGCGGCTGTGAAAACGACGAAGGGATCGATTTCCTGCGCACGCTCAACGCGGCGGTCGAAGCCAGAACGAACGCCTTCACGATCGCGGAGGATTCCTCGATCATGGCCGGGATCACGAAGCCCGCTTCCGAAGGAGGCATCGGCTTCCGTTATAAATGGAATCTCGGCTGGATGAACGAAACGCTGCGGTATCTGGACAAGGACCCGCTGTTTCGGCGCTACCATCACGACCTGATCACGCACCCGGCCGACTATTTCGCCACCGAACGCTTTGTGCTCCCTCTTTCGCATGACGAGGTGGT
>JAFSYO010000173.1 GCA_017449925.1 Stomatobaculum sp. | reverse complement strand
TAAGAAGGAGGAACAGGAACAATGGCAAGAGTAAAAGGTGCTATGCACGCAAAAGCAAAACATAACAGAACGCTGAAGCTGGCCAAGGGCTACAGAGGCGCTCGTTCCAAACAGTACAGAATCGCCAAGCAGACCGTGATGAGAGCTCTGGCTACTGCTTACGAAGGCCGCAAGCAGAAGAAGAGACAGTTCAGACAGCTGTGGATCGCAAGAATCAACGCTGGCTGCAGAATGAACGGAATCTCCTACAGCAAGTTTATCTTCGGTCTGAAGAAGGCCGGCATCGAGCTGAACAGAAAGGTCCTGGCCGACATCGCCATCAACGACGCCGCCGGATTCACCAAGCTTGTCGACGCTGCAAAGGCTCAGATCGCATAATAGATACAAGAATTTCATAAGTGTGATATAATAAGGCTGTCGCATTGCGGATCCTGGGATCCCGCCGGCAGCCTTTTCTCTGCAGGAGAGCATCAGGCGAGTTTTGTATTCAGGGGGGAAACATGAGAATTCTGGAGGGCTTCTTTCATCTGGTCAGCGTTGTGATCGGCATAGCAGCGCTTGCTGCCATGGGAATTGCCGCCCGGCTGATACTGAATCACGTGTCCTTTGGGCAGGTGACTCTGTTTGAACGGGATTTTTCCTATGCTGTGCGGCTCTGCGTGATCGTCGGGATCCTCGGAGTCTGCATGCTCATCGCCCTTTTGACGGTGGTGGCGCTTCAGCTTCTGTGGTATGTGTTCGATCTGATCCAGATGATCGCCGACAGGAACCCCTTTGTTATCCTGTGGCTGCTTTTCACTGCCGCGGTGGTATACGGACTGTATCGCGGAGTGTTCTATGTACTGACGCATCAGGAAGAACTGATCCAGAAGCTGCTGCCGTACTGAGAGAGGAAGCGGGAGATGAAAATCATCAGGATCATCAGTTTCACAGACGCGGGATACGCGCTTGCCGGACATCTTTGTTCGGCTTTTTCTCTTCGTGGGGAGAATGCGGAGGCGGTTCTGTGCTCCAGAGAAACCGGAGTCTCCCTGCGGGACTGGACGGAAGAGTCTTTCCGGAAGGGCAGGGTCCTGATATTTATCGGGGCCTGCGGCATTGCGGTCAGGTCCATAGCGCCTCACATCAGGAATAAGACTGAGGACCCGGCGGTACTGGTGCTGGACGAGAAAGGGGCTTTCTGTATTCCTGTCCTTTCGGGACATCTGGGAGAGGCGAACCGTTACGCTGTCCTTGCAGCAGAGATCACCGGCGGAGTTCCGGTACTCACCACAGCCACAGATGTGAATGGGCTGTTCGCGGTGGATGTCTTCGCATCGGAAAACGGGATGATCATCAGCAGCATGGAGGAGGCAAAGCGTTTCAGTGCTGCACTTCTGAAGAAAGGCCGGGGGACGCTGGTCATACCGTCTGCCTTTTCAAAAGAGATCAGGACAGAGGGAACGCTGCCGCCGGAGATCTCAGTGGCGGATGCATCCTTCGGGAATGCGCCGGAGTTCCTCGTCTCTCCGGAACTGTCTGCCAGCATCTGCGCTGTTTCAGGAGTATCTTCTCCGTACCGTCCCCTGCAGCTGATCCCCAGGTGCCTGATCCTCGGTATAGGGTGCCGGAAGGGCCGCAAAGCGGAGCAGCTGCAGGAGTTCGTAAAATCTGTATTCACGGCCGGCGGACTGGACCTGAGAGCAGTCCGCTGCATCGCCAGCGTGGATATGAAAAAAGAGGAACCGGGGCTGGTCCGCCTGGCAGAGCTTTTTCATGTTCCTTTTGTCACCTGCAGTCCGGAAAAACTGATGGCTCAGGAGGGTGAGTTTGCTTCCTCGGACTTTGTTTCCAGGACCACAGGCGCGGACAATATCTGCGAACGGGCCGCTGCCGCTGCGGGCGCTTCGCGCATCCTTATAAGAAAGACCGCCCGGGACGGGATGACGGCCGCCGTTGGAATCGCTGAAACAGTACTTCGCTTCCCGGGAAGATCAGCGGCGGATACTGCACGAGGCGTTGCGGCGGATGGTGAAGAGAGGAGGGGGTTGGAATGCGGCTTCTGAGATCTGCCTGTATCGCCCTTTCCATGTACACAAGACTTCCAGTCCCCCAGTTCCCCTGGAAGGACGAAGACATGCAGTATGCCATTTGCTTTTTCCCCCTGGCAGGTTTCCTGGTCGGTGCAGCGGTGTACGGATGGATTTGGGCTTCAGAACGCCTTGGGATTTCCTCTGCGGCGAGATGTATCCTGGCGTCAGTCCTGCCTCTGCTCCTTACCGGCGGCATCCATGCTGACGGTTTTATGGATACCAGCGATGCGCTGCAGTCCTGGGGCAGCAGAGAAGAGCGTCTGGAGATCCTGAAGGATCCTCATATCGGCGCTTTTGCAGTGATCCGTTTTCTGTGCCTTGCGGGAATCTGGCTTTCAGCGGTATTTTGTCTGAAAGAAAACGCCTGTCTCCCGTGGGCCTTTAGTTTCGTTTACTCCAGAGCTCTCAGCGGTTTCGCGGCAGTTCAGTGGAAAAAGGCAAAAACGGAGGGGAGTCTGAACCGTTTTTCCGCAGAGGGCGCGGAAGCAAAGGCTGCGCCCGCCCTTCTGGCGGAGATCCTGGCCGGCGCTGTCCTGATGATCAAAGCAGGGCCGGTGCCGGGCGTATCAGCAGCTGCTGCAGGACTTCTCGCTTTCGGATATTATCGTCATATTTCCGGAAAGTATTTCGGAGGGATCACCGGGGATCTGGCCGGTTGGTTCGTCTGTATCTGCGAAACGGCAATGCTCTGCGCCATGGCGCTTTCCGGCTTTTTTATTGCCTGAGTTCCTGCTGCCGGAAAAAGAGAGGACAGTAAAATGATCGACAGAAGAGCGTTTTCAGAAGACGGCTACATCGCGGACCAGGATCACACTGATGGTCTGCGCTATGGCTACTGGATGTCGAACTACAATGGCTGCGGATGGATCGCGGTATATAATGTCCTTCATTATCTGGGCCTGTCCGATGACCCGGAGCGGATCTTCGCGGAAATGCTGCAGATACTTCCCTACGAAGGCAGAAGAGGTACACCGTTTCCTACGATCGCCCGCTTTTTCCGGGAGCGCGGAATTCCCGCGCGGCGACGCTACGGGAGGGCAGGACTGCTGAAACGTGCCGACGGCGCAGGATGCGGCATCATGCGGTGCGTCAAGGAAGGAGCGCCTCACTACGTTACGTTTTTAAGGACGGAGGAGACAGACGATCAGGGCCGGAGGATCTACCGGTTCCTGAACGTGGAGAACGGGAGAGAGGATTACCGCGTTTCCATGGAAGGATTTCTTTCCGACTATGACTGCCGCGGTCTGATACTGCGCCTGATCCTGCCGGCAGACAGAAAGGATGAAAAATGACACAAAAAAAGCACCGGACGACCGGTGCTTTTTCGTGCAGAGAAAGGGACTTACAAACTATGTCCTTATTCCGTGCGGTTTTTCCCCTGTTTGACCGCAGGAGTGACCGCAGGGGTGCAATCTGGAATCAAACAGGAATTGCGATCACCCGCCGCATCTCCTGCGCTTTGGTCTCATCTAGCGCATGGGCGTATACGTTCATCGTAACGCTGAAATCCGCATGGCCTAAGATTTCCTGAAGGGTTTTCGGATTCATCCCGGAACTGATGCACCTTGTTGCGAATGTATCCCGGAAGGCATGGGCCGTGAATTTCTTCATCCCCACCCGGCGGCAGATCCTTTCAATGTCCCTGTCCACGTTCGCAGGAACGAGGATATTGCCCCACCCCGTCCGAAAGATGGTATCATTCATTCCGATCACATCCCCGAACACGGAAGCGTTGACGGCCTTCTGTGCGCTGATCGCTTCCCGGATGGCGTCTGTCATGGGAATGTCCCGCCGCCCCTGCCCGGTCTTTGGAGTGTCCCCGATCACATTTGTTCCATACTGGTTTTTCGTGACCGTCCGCCTGATCTCCACCCGGTCGGGCTTCACATCGGAAAGCATGAGCGCCCCCGCTTCGCCGCATCTGCACCCGGATGCCAGAAGAAAACGATACAGGTAATAATACCATGATTCTTCTGCGGCTGTGAAAAAGAGAATCAGTTCCTCTTCCGTAAGCGCCCTGTGTATAGTCTCCCGTGCGGGCCTGTCCTCACGCTTCAGATTCTTCACGCCCTTGCATGGGTTCCAGTCCATGGCCCGCTCATTGACCGCATCGCTCAGGACATGGGACACAAGGGCAATAATATCATTGATCGTTTGCGGGGATCGTTCTTTCTTTCCCGGCAGGGGCTTCCCGTCCCGATCCACCCGGCGGGACAGCGCTTTTTGCAGCTCCCGGATGTCCTGCACTTCCAGATCCTTCAGGGGAATGTCCCCGAAGTGTTTCCCGTTCCTGTCGATCACCGCAGAGGATGCCGCCTTGAACTGTAATTCCTGCTTCCTGATCGTGGCACCCTTGACAGTCTTTTCCCGTGCTTCCGACCACCTTTCGACATATTCCGAAAAGGTCAGGTCTTTTGACCGCTTCCGTGCACCCGCTTCCAGCTCCTTCAGTTTTTCATCCGCTTTCAGATGGGCTTCTTTCAGCGTAGCGCCGTAAACATAATACCGCTTCCCGTCATAGGTGAAATTGCTCTGCACCCGTGCGGTCTTTTTCTTCTTTCCCTTCGCCATGTCCCCGCCTTTCTTTTCCTCTCAGCTTGCGGCATCAACGGCCAGAGTCCACCGCTCCCCGTGCCGCTCCCGGATTCTGGCGGGCATTGCACCCGCCGCATTGCAGACAGAACAGCACTCGCCTTCTTCCTCAAAATGCCTGATCCTGTTCATTTCTTCATCCCGTGCGGGAATGATCTCACGCCCGCAGATACAGCACCATTTGATTTTATTCATGTTTTTCATGCTTCCCCCGACTTCTTTCCATGAGCTTCTTGATATTGTGATAGGTTGCGGCCCTCATAAAACCTTCAAAAGTGTAATATGTTGCGGTATAGTCCCCGACTCCATAACCATTGATGAGCCGCCCCATGCCTTGTGACTTCACATGCTCTGCGGCATCTTCCCCGAAAAGGTCTATTACGGTTTCCTCTGGAACTGCGTCTATGGATCCGAATAGAAAAGCGTTCGCCTCAAACAGTGCCGCCGCCTGTGCTTTGTTCAGTTTTTCCATTGTGCAGATGATTCCTTTCTCCCCGTCATGCCGATAGGTCAGCGGCTTTTCATTCTTCTGGTTTGGGGATTCCTTCACCCCACCCCCATCATGTCATGCACCCGGCCCGCAATATAAGCGCCGATCATTGCCAGGATGATACTGGTCATGTCCATACTTCCGCCTTTCCTTTCTGGTCATCTCGCCGCAAGCCCGATCCATCTTCTTTTATCTTCATCCGCTCTTACATAGCTGAGCACCACGAAGAAAAGACCGTCCAGAATATCGTCATCCGCAAGTTCTATGGTTCGGGCGATTGCCTTTCTGCAATCATTCATCCGCAGGATTTCATCAGACTGTTCAATGGTCATTCCGCCTTCCCTTTCTGTCATTTTAGGGAATGGGGCAGGGGCCACCGATCCCGGCACCCCCGCCGCCGCTATGGGTTTCTGAAATGGGGTTCAGCCTTCTTCGCTCCAAAGCCTGTCAGTGCTCCGTAATCTGTTCAGGCAATGCCGCAGGTCATCCCCGAAAAGATCTGTCACACGGTCGACCCCGTAGGAAGCTCTGATCTGTTCCGTAAGTCTTTCGGCCCGGTCAGGATACTTATTGATGATCCGCAGGACTTCGGCCCGCATTTCGTTTGTCCGTACCTGCTCCGCATCCTGTGCCGCCGCCTGTGCCGCAATGGCGTTGCTCATCTCGTCAGCGCTTGCCATGCTTGAATCCGATCCAATGCCGAGCATACCGAGCGCACGCCCTACCGCAGAAGTTTCGCAGTTCTCAACGTAGCTGGTCTTATTGATGTAATTGGAGCCCTTTGATTCGTAGGCTGTTCCGGTCGCAAGCACCCGCCCGGTCTCGTCCGCTATGGTCGCTTTCATGACCACTGTTTCGGAATCCATGCTTACAACTTCCGTGGTGATTGATCCGTCAGGAACCAACATTCGGAACGCCTGCACCCGGCTTGCCACCATGGTATAAGCCTTTCCCTTAAAGTCAACTTTGGGAAGTGTCTGGTTCAGTTTCTCGATGCTTTCAAAAGTCAGTGCCATACTTGCCGCCTTTCTGAAATGGGGCCGTGGCTTTCCGTACGCTTCAGCCCGCCCCGTGAATGGGTTTCAATGGGAAAATCCCGCCGAAAAGGGGAACCGCCTTTCTGAGCCCCGCAGGGGGCTTAAATGGGGCGTGGGGGCAGCGGCACCCGGAGAATTGGAGCGCCGCCCCTGTTCCGCCTGTTACCTGTCATAATCGGGGAACATATCCGAAGCGGGGATTTCATCCGTCCATACCCCGAAGCTACCGAAGCAGGTAACTTCAATGTTGCCGTTTGGAAGTTCCCGGAATTCCACATGATCCACATCGTTAGTATATCCCATAGCTTTTTCCCTTCTCCCCGTCATGCCGATAGGACAGCGGTTTTATTATGCTGTTACGGAAAGGGCTGTGCTCCAGTCGTTCCCGTGCCGCTCCCGTAAAATGGACTCAAGGGCCCACCATCTTGGGGAATGGAACCGATCATTCAGGCCCGTGCTGTAATTGTCTGAATCAATGGAGTTCATCAGTTCCACAATCTCAATATCTGTCAGGTCGTAATAACTTCCAATCATGGCGCCCGCCTTTCTGCGGGGGATTTCAGCCGCCCCCGCCCGGCTTTATAATCAGCAAAGGGAATTGCAGAGCCTTGTCAGATCGTTTATCAGATCTTCCCGGCTGTAGTCCGCTTCTTCCTGTTCCGCCATATGGATGATTCTTTCAAGTTCTACAGTCACATCGTCCATAATGCTGTTCATCTGATTCATAAGGTTTTCTCTATAGCGTGTCATTTCTTTGTCCTTTCTGCGGGGATTAGCCGCCCCGCCCGGCCCTGTAATTGTTATGCTACAACCTCTACTCTGTCGAGTTCCCAATCATAGTCGTTTGCTTCTTTAAGAAGTGCTCTTCTTATCGGTTCCATCGCATCTTCAAGAGCGGCTTCCTCACTGTATCCGATAATGGTAAGTGTGACAGAGGCTTTTACCTTTACATCATCTTCCCCATCATGGATTATGTCTGTGATGCAAACGCTCCATGCACCCGCCTTATCCAGAATGTCTTTTACTCTTGTTTCTGTATAATCACCCAGATCATCGAAGTAGATTTCTAAGTCGATGTCGAAGTAGTAATCTTTGTAATAATTTCTCATGTCCTTGTCCTTTCGTTGCTGTCCTTCGTGCTTCATGTCTGTATCATACACTATCTGCGCAGATATATCAATCGGCATAGTTCACATATTTGCGCAGATATTTTTGTGAAATATTTCTATTTGCGCAGATAGCTTTTCGTGATAAGATTATGGTATCGTGGAGAAGGTGCAGGCATTTTTGCAGCTCCAATGGTCAGTATTCTTTCCGCCAATGAGCCGCACCCGGCTTTAATGAAAGAGAAGGTTTTAGTATGTCTGATGAAGAGAAGAAGAAAGTAAGTAAGGCACAGCAAAAAGCTGTGAATAAATACATGAAAAATAACTACGATCGAATCAATCTTACGGTTCCGAAAGGTGACAGCGAAAAAATCAAAGAAGCCGCCGCCGCCGTGGGTGAGTCCTCAAATGAGTACATAAGAAAGGCAATCACTCGCCGCATGGAATCGGGAACATAATACGAAAAGTCCAGGCATCCGCTCCGCTATGATCGGCGGGGCTTAGATTAGTGCGGCCTGTTCCTTGTCCCTTGCCTGATACCATGATAGAATCAGATTATCCCATAGCCCGCATGTAAGCGGATAGATTAGGTCTCAGCGGCGCCCGCCCTGCGGCCTTTTCTATTGCCCGGCGTACTGTGTGAGCTCTTCCCATGGTAGCGGCTCCCCGTCCTCATATAGCCTTACAATTATGCGGGGCTCCCGCTGATCCGTGCCGAACGTGTCCAGAAAGCCCCGTATCTGTTTCGGCCCATCATTAGGAAGCACCCCCGCCGACATTAGCCCATCAAGGATATATTTCTTCCCTGATGCTATATTATCCGGGTCTCTGCGGCTGTTCGGTTCTATCCAATGAATCCATACCATGACGGGAAAGCGTCCCGGCTTCCTGATCCGTGCCGCCCGTGCTGACCATGCACATAATTCTGTATAGGCCCGCTTTCGTTTCGCTCCTTCGTATCTGTTCATACGGTTTGCGTTTATCAATTCGTTCAGACCGTCAAGCCTTCCTGTTATAGTGAATGACTGCATGGTATATCCTCATTGGTCAACATAATATGTTTTTCTGTCGATTTGTCTGTTATTTTTCGGAATTTTCTGACAATTCAAAAATCCTGCTGAAAAGCGGAAAGGTACTTCCTGAGGGGTAGGGGTACTGCGGGGCGTCGAGGGTGCGTTTTTCCCGGCTAAGAAGAAAAAAATCTATGGTGACTTCCTTCCCCTTCTCCGGGCATTATCCACAGCGGTTTGTGCATAACTCCCGCCGATTCCCGCCGCCGCCATGGATCCCGCAAAGCGGAAGTCGCACCCTGGCAGATTCTCTTTTCCCCCGCATCATTCCCGGCTCTGTGTTATTCAGGCCCCTGCTTCCGCATCTGTTCCCACCGCCTCTGCTGTGACCGCTTTCTGATCTTCCGCATGGTCTCATTGAACAGGGCGTTTATTTCTTCCTTGGTTTTCTCCCGGCCTTCCGCCTCATCTGATGGTTGTTTTTCGGGTATCTCCGCCGTTCTGGCGCTGATCCGCTCCGTTTTCTGCTCTGGTAACTGCGGTTTCAGGGGCTCAGGCATCAGGTCAATCAATCTCTGTTTCTCGGATTCTTCCCGCCATGCCTTCAAGAAGTGCGACATGATTACGGTATGGACTTCCCCCGATTCCGTCAGGCCCCATGACCGGAGCACGTTCGGGCTTCCTATGATCCGCCTTGACAGGAGCGGAAGAGCTGCAAACTCCTGCTCTGCGCTGTATGCGCTCCGGGACATGGCCTTTATGACTTCCTGCCACGCCTGCATGGCCCCATCCTGTTTGCTCTCGGCGGAAGCGGCCCGCAGGTCTGAAATACTCGGCGGGAATTTCTGCGTTGCCACATGCCGCTGTGCCGCCGCCCGCAGGTCATCGAAGGGAAGATCTTTAAGAGACTGATACCAGACTTTCACCATGCCAGCATCAGCAAGAAAAGTCGGGGATCCGTAAGCGCCTTTCAGGAAAAGGACAACCTTCATGAAATCCTGCTCACTGCATGTAGAAATCATCAGGCACACCCCCATTCATGGCGCTTTCTCCAAATTCCATGACGGGCTGATACCTGTCCTTTCCCTTCCCGGAAGCTCCGTTTTCATCCAGAGGAAAGACCCCCTGCCACCCCTGCAACATGGACTGCTCAAGAATCCTGATCCGGGTTCTGTTATCTGGTGCCAGCTTCTCCAGTCTCTTCAGGAGTAAGCTCATGCCTTTATCAGTCAAAGGCTTTTTAAGATTCTTCCTGTGCTCCGCAAAATCCAATAAAGCCTGATTCAGATCCGGGTCATCCACCACAGGCGCCACAGCGCCAGAACGCTTTTTGTTCTTGGTTCCGGGTTCCTTGGGTTGGGTTGAGTTATGTTGTGTTATGTTGTGTTCTGTTAAGTTAAGTTGAGGTTCCGAACTGGAACCACTATGGAAACAGTCTGTATCCAGATTGGAATCAGTTTGGAAACAGTCACGAATCAGCCCGGAATCAGGGCCTTCGGGATAATAGATTTTATCGTCATGGAGCTTCAGGGCCTTATACTGATCCTTGAAAACGGTCTGTTTATACCTGTCATTCTGAAGCGTGTTCATCTGGCGCCAGTGCCGAATAACTACCACGCCATTATCAAAGGCAAGGACAAACTTCTTCGCCATAAGGATTTTCATATCGTCTGCGCTTGCCCCGATCATCCTTCGGATGGTATTCGGGTTTGCCACGAATCCGTCATCATCTGCATCCAAATTCAGGTGGACGTATAAAGCCTGAGCGCTCAGCGGCATATCTAAAAACTGATCCGTCCGAATCACTGACCGGGAAACCATTCTGCGCTCCCCCATAAGTCAATCCCCCTGTTCCCATAGGTCTGTCTGACGGTATTCTGCTTTCCATTCCGTACGGCCTTCCTCTATATTCTGCAACGCCGCCCTGGCTCCGTTTGTGCAGATGTAATGAGTCCGTGCGCTTTTGTCCATGAAAGCAAGGAATTCTTCAAGTTCTTCTTTTGTCTCAGGCCGATAATATCCCTTGCCGCCCTTACCGAGTGCAATAAGCGCCCTGTCGATCCTTGCTTCCTTGATCATGGCCCGGAGCTTCCGATCACTGACGCCCATCTTAGCTGCTAAAACCTTCATCGGAATGGCGTTCTTCTTTCCGTAAGGGATATTCTTCAACAATTCCCCCTGCAAATCTCCTGAGAATCCTTCCCGTGAAACATAGCCGTCGTATCCCATAGCTGTCTCCTTTCTTACCTTGCGGACGCTTCAAGCGCCATACGATCAAGAGCCCTGTCGATCACTTCCCGGTCAAACAGCACCCGGCTCCCGAATTTCCGTGTTGCTCCGATCTCATCGCAGAATCTCCGGGCCAGATCCTTACCCTGTCCGATATATCCCTGCATTTCCCTTGTGTTTAAAAGTCTCTTCTTCTTCATGTCTGTGATCGTGTCCGTCCTGAGTCTCCCCATTTTCCATGCTCCTTTCTTTGCTGTAAATGCCGTTCGCTTGCTATAATTGTCTGTCTATGGTATTATTATATTGTCCATATAGACAATTTAAAATTGTCATTATTTAGACAATAGAGCTTTGGAATATGGTGTATTTTGAATCGTTTTGGTGCATTTATAGACAATACAGAAAAGACAATATAAGGATGGATGACTATGGGAAAAACAACGAATGGTGTTCCGAAGTGGCAAGAGGCGCCAGACTGGCAACGGGCGGAATGGAAGGAGCAGGGTACACGCCTTAAAGAGTGCTTAGACAATGCGGGAATGAGTCAGGCGGAATTATCCAGAAGGGCAGGTGTTTCCTCTCAGAACATCAATAATATCATCAAAGGCAGGCGTGGTTATGGTGCAACGTGGGCGGAACAGTTCGGGGATGTGCTCGGCGTGAGTGCGGATTATCTGCTGTTGAAGCAGACGCCAAGGGACACGGAAGAAGTAAGAACCGTGTCGATTTCAACAGAGCATCGTTTATACTCAATGCGGGGACTGCTTTATGATCTGGGATATGAGGTTTTCTTGGATATGAGAGAGGGTAAGGGCGGGAAATACTTCGTATGCGAAAACCATGAAAGGGAAGTAAGCCGGGAACCGTCAAGAGTGCTTTCTGTGTCCCCCGAAGAAATGGAAGAATTTACCGAAAAGGTATATCAGATCTTAGCGCTTGAAACTGAATGGCTGATTGACCGGAAGGCCCGGCGGGTCAGCAGGAAAGACGCCGCTATTTGCTCGGAAAGATGTGCGCTCTGCGACCCATTCAAGGCGCTTTCTCCGCCTGATCCATGGAAGC
This sequence comes from Stomatobaculum sp., assembly GCA_017449925.1. The sequence continues at coordinate 18,265 of JAFSYO010000173.1, read as the reverse complement.
CGATCACATGAACGTGGTACAATACGAACAGGATTTATCATTTTTTGCAGCTCCGTTGGGTGCCTGGCCTTGTGCGGGGCTGTTTTCATGTCCTCATGTGCTTTAGCTGATGATCCGGGACAGCTCCGCCAATCCCCTGTTCACGATCCTCTGGGTATGGCGGGAAGAGAAGCAAGTGTGTTCCGCTGTCTCGTCGACGTTCATGAGCTTGATGAAACGGCAGAAAACCACCATCCGGGCGTCATCGTCATGAATCATAGACACGGCAGAAGCGACCCTGTGCATGCGATCTTCACAGCCCTTCTTCATCTGCTTCAGGTCATCGCCCGGATTGGCGCCAGCTCCTTGCAGTTCTTCAATGCACTCCTCTGCATACTGCAATCCTTTCTTTGCCCGATGGTAGTCGCTCAGAAAATCCCTCACCCGCTCAAGCTCCATCGTGTTTCTTTCCATGGCACGGCCTCACATTCTGAATACTGTATACAGGTTATCATCATTATATCAGACGATCCCGGTTGTGAAGAAGGGCAGGAAAACGGGTCTCAGGAAGTCCCGGAACAGGGCGTAAAAGGGGAATCGGGGAATTTGACCGCAGGGGATCCCGAAAGCGCCCGGCGGCAATGCCAGGAATCCAAGGAAACAGGCCATTTCCTGACCGCAGATTTGACCGCAGGAGTGACCGCAGGAAGGTCAAAAAAGGTGGTTTTTCGGCGGCAAAAGGCGGCACTCTAAAGACAGTTACAGAAGAAGTGAAAGAACCGATAAACAGCGTGGTTAAGCCATTTTCGGCATGAAAAAAGCACTGGATAACCAGTGCTGAAAAAGTAGTGCAGAGAAAGGGACTTGAACCCTCATGACATTGCTGTCACACGGACCTGAACCGTGCGCGTCTGCCAATTCCGCCATCTCTGCGAACAGTTGGTAGTATAACTTAAAACAGCTGGTGTGTCAACTTCTTTTTTGCAATTAAAACGCTTGCATCGGAGAGCTGTCTGTGCTATACTCTCTAACGTTGAGCGGGGATGCTGGAATTGGCAGACAGGCTAGACTAAGGATCTAGTGGCCGTAGGTCGTGTGGGTTCAAGTCCCATTTCCCGCATCGATAAAAACCTTTGGACGATTGTTCAAAGGTTTTTTCTTTTGTTTACTTTTGAAACCACCAAAAATCTCTCCGCAGCGTTATACTAAAAGTTAAAGAAATGCAAAGAAAAGCTCTGAACTGCCGGAGGGAAGATATGATAATAGATACATCAGAATCATGGACCAGCAGGATCATCGACGGACTTACCATCGGACTTTCAGCTTCGTTGTTTCTTGCGGCTGCCGCGGGAGCGACTTACACCGGGACCTGGGGAACACTGGGACAGGATTTTTTGAGGATCCTGGTGACGCCGGGGCCGCTGGTGACGGATTACTTCAACATCGGAAGTCTCCCCGCGGCATTTCTGAACGCGGGGCTTTGCGGCGCCGTGATGAGCGCTTCCATGATCCTTCTGCCCGGGCCTTCCCATGTGAATACACTGGCGGGCTATTTCCTGGTCATTGCCCACTGTTTCTACGGCCTTAATTTTCTCAACATGTGGCCATGTTTTCTGGCGCCTTTCCTGTACCTGAAGCTGAAGAACCTGGATTACAACCAGAACCTTCATGTCTGTATGTTCTCCACCTGCTTCAGTCCCTTTGTGAGCGAGCTTTTGTTCCGATACACCAACTCAGCTACCTTTGTTGCGGGGGAGGCTTCCCTGAATCCGAAGGGGATCCTGCTGACAGTGCTCTTTGCCTTTGTCATCGCTTTTGTCGCCCCGGCAGTCCTGCCCGGTGTGAGAGCGTGGCACAAAGGTTATAACCTGTATAACGGCGGCCTGGCATATGGTATGTTCGGATTCCTGGTCTTCAATTTCCTTTACAGGACTGTGGGCGTGACGGTGCCGGTGGTACCCATCTACACCAACGGCGTCTACAACCGGTTCGGCCGTTCCTATGAACTGTTCGGGAATCTGTATTTTATAACGATCTTTCTTCTGTGCCTTCTGGCCGGATGGTACCTGAACTGTAAAAGCTTCCGGGGACTCAGGCATCTTCTGCTGGACACCGGCTACCAGAGCAATTTTGCCAAAAAATACGGCATGCCTCTGTGCCTCATCAATGTCGGACTCTACGGTCTTTTGTTCCTGGGATATATCAATCTGGCGGTGGAATTTACAAGCGGGGCCGGTTTTACAGGTCCGACCTTCGGCGTGATCTTCGCGGCGCTGACCTTTACATCCATGGGTCAGCATCCGCGGAATGTGTGGCCGATCTTCCTCGGATTCCCTTTGTTGTCCCTGATCGCCATGCTGTTCAACCACCTGGTCGGCGGCCATGCCACATGGACTGTCTCCACCCAGGCTTACATCAACAGCGTCGCTTTCGCCACCGGCCTCTGCCCCATCGTGGGACGATACGGTGAGGCGGCAGGAGTGGCGGCCGGTGCGCTCTGTGCGGCGCTCTGCACTGCGACGGGAGCCTTGCATGGTGGGCTGATGCTCTACAACGGCGGTTTTACTGCCGGTATCGCCGCGCTGATCCTGATCCCGATCCTGGAGCATTATGTGAAGACTCCGCGGGACGCCATGAACCAGACGATCGATCTTTCCGATATGATGACACTGGACGAAAACGCAAAAAGACCGCAGAAATAGCGGTCTTTTTCTTTGTATGGAATAGTATCCCGGGTTTTCAGAAGGCAGTGACGCCAGCTTTCTGAAGCCTCATACAGATCATGGGGGCCGTGACTGCGGCGGCGCACATTTTCATAAAGTCCAGAATAATGAAAGGAAGAACGCCGGCACCGAGAGCGGCGCGGAAACTCATCCCTGTGCCGAAGGACAGCCATGCGGTGCCGAGAAGGTAGAGGATCCAGGTGGCGGCCTCCATCACTGCGACGCAGGCGATCCGGTTCTGCCAATGTTTTTTGACGAAGGAGCCCATGATGAGGATCATGGGGAGATATCCGATAATGTATCCGCCCGTGGGTCCGAAGAGCTTCTGCGGTCCTCCTGTGTACCCGGAAAACACAGGCATGCCTACAAGACCCAGCAGAATGAAAAGAAGACAGGATGTGAAACTGATCCTGGTCCCCACGACATAGATCATGAAATACAGGGCCAGATTGGTAAGAGATATCGGTACGGGGCCGATGGGAAGAGAGATCGGGCTGAGGACACAGAGAACGGCAGTCATCAGCGCGGTGGTGGTAAGGATCCTGATCTGATTATTTTTAGTCATGATAAATCTGCTTCCTTTTAAAAACAACAGGCCGCCTCCCGACGGCGGTCACGCCGTCCAGAGCAAGACTGTTTATATTATGTCCGTCAGTGTAAGTAAGAGTAAACAGGCTGCGAGAGGCGGCCAAACAGTCAACCCGAAAGGAATAATACGGTTGACAATTATGAATTATAAACGGAACAAAAAAGAATGTCAACCATCCGCAAAGAGAATGGTTGACATTTTGTCTGGAACGCGCAGCAGCCCGGATATGGGAAGCTGCAGTTTAGTATGCTTCGTTGATATAACCCGCGAACACTTCCTTTTCTGCAAGGCCGAAGTGTTCCCGGACTTCATCAGGGACCCGGTCCGCGTGGAATATACGGTACTGGAAGTCCCGGTTTTCCGGGTCTTCCGCGCCGGCGTCCCGGAGACGGACCTGGATCTCAACACCGTTCCAGCTTTTGAAGAGAGGATCGCTGACGAAGAGGCTTCCGGAAGATGTTTCATCAAGGAGCTTTCTGATCTTCTCCGGTTCTGTGATGGTGACAGGAGATTTCCGCCAGCTTTCCCGGTCCATTTCTTCTTTGCTGAGACCTGACGGCATGACAGTGTTGTCGCGCAGGACCAGAATGATGTTTTCGGGAGTAAGATTTTTGTTCAGCGTCACGCCGCATTCCGCAAGGGCTTTTTTTGTCTCCAGGAAAGAGGGGTAGACCGGATGCCACCCGACATCATTGAAGACACTGGCGCTGAAATCATTTTTATGTTCACTCCGCATCCTGTCCGCGGCGTCCTGAAAATCCATGTTCTTGAACTGCAGGCAGGCCTCCGGAGCCTCGGCCCGGCGGGTCTCTGCGGTGAGGGAAAGAAGATCTTTTCTGTAAGCTTCCATGACGGCTTCCGCCTCCGCAGGCAGTCCGTTTTCTCCCCTTCGGGTCTGGGGCACATGGTCCGGTCCCGAGAAATCCTGATAATTGATTCCGGCCAGGTCCTCGGAAGACAGGGAGAGTACCGGGTAGACAGCAGTCTTAAAAGAAGGGTCGTCATAGATGCCATCCAGCTCTGCCCGTACTTTTCCCAGGTCCATATAGTAATTCCGGTAGATAGTGCGTCCGTTCTTCAGATGCCAGGCAACTCGTACAGTGCCGGGATGTTCATACATTTCCTTACTCTGCATGTCTGCGATTCCCTGTTCTGCGACACGACGAACAGCTCCGGTATCTTTCAGTTCCATTTCCTGGAGGATGCCCGCCTCGTTGCGGGTCAGTTCCTGCACCGCGTACAGGGTCCCGTTGTTGTCGTTCAGGCGCACAGTACTGTTCATGGAGTTAAGATTTGCCTCCAGGACATCAGAGTACAGACCGGCGCTTACCACCTGGCCCTCCTTGGGGAGATAACGGTCATATCCGAAAAGATCCCAGCGGAATATCGAAAAAACAGCTGCGCAGAGAAGCAGGCATATAAGAAGATGCTGCTTTCTGGCGAAGATCCTGCGGAAATCAAAGCGGTAGATGATCTCCATGATGCAGTGCGTCAGGGCTGCGCCGCAGAACATACCGAAGAAGGACCAGGCGGTGCTGTTCTGAAGCTCATGGAAGAACATGGCTCCTGCCAGACCTATGGTGACGGTGATGATGCATTTGACCGGTACTTCGGTTTTCGGGAACGCCATTGCTTTTTCCGCCGCCTCCGAGGGGCGGATGCTGTACAGTTTCAGGTTCAGGAAAAACATTGCGATGGAGACTGCAAAGGCTGAGACTGCGCGTATCGCCGTTGATTTCTCCGTAATAGCTGCACAGAAACAGGAGGGAGAGGCATACTGAAGAAGATGGTCCATGACAAATGTCGGTCCCCAGGCTGTATGGAAGAAGGCGCTCTTCATCCAGTCAATGATTCCGAGGAACATCGGTCCCCAGCCCAGGAAAACATACATGGCCAGCATGCACACTACGATATTTCCGGTCAGCATGACGGAGAGCACCGCGGTCATGCTGAACAGGCAGAAGAACAGGAGCAGGAACAGGCAGTTCAGCAGGGTCGCCGGGACACAGTCCGTGAACCCGGTCTGAAACTGCATGATCAGTCCGCCCAGAAGTCCCATAAGAAAACAGGGGACCGCTGTGATCAGAAGACTGTTCAGGTTCACTGCCAGAAACAGGCGGTTCCGGCTTAAGGGCAGGCTGTGGAAGAAGTCTGTCTGCTGCCGAAGCTGCAGGTAGCGGAATCCCGAAAAGGACAGGGTCATCGCCAGAACAGCCATCAGAAAACAGAACATAGGATTTGCTGCCGAGATCCAGGACAGCCAGTCATTGTGCAGACTGCGGCGGGCCAGGAGAAGGATCATCTCCTGACTCAGCTCTCCGCTGTAGCTTCCTGTTTTCTCCGGGGACAAAGCGTCAGAAGCGGAAAGCAGGGCGGCGACAGGATACAGGAAAAAGAACAGGAGCAGGGTAAGGGCGGCGGACCAGAGGCGCCGCTTCATGTTTTCGCGTAAGAGGTCAGAGAACAAGCTTTTTGATGTCATAGCCCTTCACCTCCGTTTCACAGATAAAAATTTCTTCCAGAGAAAGGGGAACCAGCTCCACAAATACCGGTTCCTTTTGCTGTATGGCGGAAAGAACAGCTTCTTTCTCTCCGCGGACGGTAAGCGTGATCAGGCTCCCGCGCTGTTCACTGAGGACGATATCCAGATCCCTGAGGTCTTCTATCGTGTTTCCGGGCTTCAGGACGCACTGGAGCTTGTGAATGTTCAGCTTCATGTCGTCCAGATCCCGGGACAAAAGGATGCCGCCATGGTGCAGAAGTCCTACGTGGTCACAGATATCTTCCAGTTCCCGCAGGTTGTGGGAGGCGATGACGGGAGTCAGACCGCGCTCCGCCATATCTTCCGCGAACAGGCTTTTTACAGTCTGGCGCATAACAGGGTCCAGCCCGTCAAAGGTCTCGTCGCAGAACAGGTATTTTGTCCCGGCGGAAAGGCCCAGAAGAAGAGAGAGCTGTTTCTTCATTCCTTTGGAGAAAGTGTTGATCTTTCTTTCCGGGGACAGGTCAAAGCCCTTCAGGAGCTTCCGGAAGCGTCCGCTGTCAAAGGCAGGGTAGAAGATGCTGCAGAATTTTTCCATATCCGCCGGGACAGCATTTGCGAAAAAGTACTGATCGTCCGAAATATAAAAGAAATCTTCTTTTTTCAGAGGATTCCCGAAGATCTCCGTTCCGTCGATCAGGACTTCTCCTTCGTCCGGCTTCAGGATTCCGGTGAGAAGTTTCAAAAAGGTGCTTTTACCGGCGCCGTTGGTGCCGATCAGGCCGAAAACGGCTCCTTCGCGTATCTCTGCGTTCACATGGTCCAGCGCAGTGACGTTGTCAAAGCGCTTGGTCAGTTCTGTAGTCTTGATCATTCCGCGCCTCCTTCTGTATTTTTGCGGTCCTCCATGTTGCCGGTGCCGTCCGCCGCAGTGCGGAGGGCAGGAAGCAGCTGTTCGGAATACATGGCGTAAAGTCTTCTTGTCTCCTCGACAAGATCCTCCTCCGGCAAAGATAAGGACACCGCTTTCCGGACGATATTCTCCAGTTCCGTCCTGATCAGCTGCTGTTTCTGGATGCGGGCATGGTGCGGATCCGCCGCAAAGCTGCCTTTTCCTTTGACGGAATAGGTAAAGCCTTTCCGTTCAAGTTCCAGATAAGCTCTTTGGACGGTGTTCGGATTGATGGAGAGGTCTGAGGCAAGACTCCGCACGGAAGGAAGCGGACTGTCCGGGGGAAGAACTCCCAGAAGGATCAGCTCCGAGAGTTTGTCCGTGATCTGCTCGTAGATGGGACGATGGTCCCTGGGATCCAGAAGAATCATGGAGAAACCTCCTTTCTAAAGTGTACTATTTGTATTAGTACACTTATGGAGAAGTATACACCGCAGATAAGATCAAAGCAAGAACTGAGAGGAAAAGAATTTCTGAAGATTGTTTTAATTAAAGTTACTCTTGCGGAACATTGGAGCCATTAAAAAACGCACCGGCTGGAATGTCAGCCGGTGCGGCATTTCAAAGCATATCCTGTCTGAATCAGGAAAAATTCCCAGGTTACAGAGATGAGCCGTACTTTCCGAGGAAAGCTTTGGTCCGTTCGTTGGAGGAGGCGAAAACCTCCGCCGGTGTTCCTTCTTCCACGATGACTCCGCCTTCCATAAAGATCACCCGGTGGGAGATCTCATGGGCAAAGGCCATCTCGTGGGTCACGATGACCATGGCGATGTGAAGGTCGGAGAGGGAACGGATCACCTTCAGGACCTCTCCTGTAAGCTCCGGGTCCAGAGCGGAGGTCGGTTCATCGAAAAAGAGGATCTTGGGGTTCAGCGCCAGGGCCCGGGCGATGGCCACGCGCTGGCACTGTCCGCCGGACAGCTGGTAAGGATAGTAGTTCCACTTGTCGCTCAATCCCATTTTTTCAAGGAGTTTGTCCGCTTCCCTCCGCACCTCTGCCGATTTCCGCTTCTGTACCTTGATCGGCGCGTCCATGATGTTCTGAAGCACCGAACGGTGGGGGAACAAGTTGAAGTTCTGGAAGACCAGACCGTAGAGGGAGGATATCTCCTTCAGCTCGGAAGGCGGAGCATAGGTTACGGTACCGGACTCGAAGGTTTTCGCCGCGGTTTTCCCGTTGTAGATCAGCTCGCCGCCGTCAATGGTCTCCAGCATGGTGGCGCAGCGGAGCAGGGTGGATTTCCCCGACCCGGAGGGACCGATGATAGAGAGGATCTCACCTTCATCCACGTGGACTGTGATATCCTGCAGGACCGTAAGCGAATCAAAAGTTTTCTTAATGTGGTTCAGTTCCAGCAGAGCCATTTCCGCACCCCCTTACCTGTAATAGGACAGCTTCTTCTCGACCAGACCCATGGCGCCGGCCACGATGCAGTTGAAGACATAGTAGAGCACTGCGGCGGCGACATAAGGCAGCATGCTGGTCTGGGAGCTCGCCAGAGCTTTCGCGGTGGTGAACATCTCGGCCACGCTGATGGTAAAGGCGAGGGACGTGTCCTTTACGAGGTTGATGACTTCATTTCCTACAGAGGGCATGATGATCCGGACCACCTGGGGAAGGATCGCGTAGAAGAAAGTCTGGGTTTTGGAATACCCCAGCATTTGTGCGGCTTCATACTGACCCACCGGAATAGACTGGATACCGCTCCGGTAGATCTCAGCGAAGTAGGCTGCGTAATTGATGACGAAACCGATGAGAGCCGCAGTCAGCCGGTAGGAGTTGGAGATCTTGATCCCGAACAGATAATAGGGACCGAAGTACACCACCATGAGCTGCAGCATCAGGGGCGTGCCGCGCATCACAGAGATATAGACGCTGGCAAGCGCAGAGAGGACCCTGTTTTTGCCCATTCTCCCCAGAGCGATGAGAAGCCCCAGAGGGAGAGAGAAGAGCAGGGTGATGACGAAGATCTGTATACTGACGCCCATACCCTGCATCAGCTGTTTGAAGATCATTCCCATACTCATGGCGGTAATTTCTCCTTCGTTTTAATTACTTTCCGATGATGGTGACGTCCATGCCGAACCACTCGTTGGAGATCTTCTCCAGCGTGCCGTCCTCAGCCATTTCGTGGAGCACAGCGTTGACTTTCTCCGCGAGCTCGGTGTTGCCCTTCTTGAAGCCGATGCCGTAGCTTTCCTCGGCGAACTTATCCGGAAGGACGACCAGGTCAAGACCGCCGGTGGTGATCTTGTAGCCTGCTACCGTGCTGTCCATGGCGATGGCATCAACTGCGCCGCTCTGCAGATCCATGATCGCGGTGTTGTAGTCCGGTGTGGTCTGGATGGAAGCAAAGGTCGCAGTGAGCTCCGGAAGATCATTCAGAGCTGCCTGGGCGGAAGAGTCGACCTGGACTTCGACGACTTTGCCTGCCAGATCTGCCTGGGAAGCAATGCCGGAATCCATGGTAACGACGAAGACCTGATCGTTGGTCATATAGGGTTCGGACCAGGTGTAGCCGTCTTCACGGCCGTTGATGGTGAAACCGTTCCAGATGCAGTCGATGGTGCCTGCGTCAAGCTCGGCGTCCTTGGAATCCCATGCGATGGGCTGGTAGACGACTTCCATACCCATGCGGGAAGCTGCTTCTTTTGCAAGATCAAGGTCAAAGCCGGTGAATTCACCGTTGTCTCCCACAAAACCCATGGGCGGGAAATCCTGGTCAAATCCGACAGTAAAGGTGCCGCCTGCGGCCTCCTCAGCCTTGGTCTCTTCAGCCTTAGTCTCTTCAGCCTTGGTCTCTTCAGCCTTGGTCTCCTCGGCCTTGGTCTCCTCAGCCTTGGTCTCTGCAGCGGCCGCAGTGGTCGGGGCTGCAGTGGTGGTGGAAGAGGACCCGCCTCCGCAGGCTGTCACGGCAATGGCTGCAAGGATAGCGGCTGCTCCGGTAAGAAAAATTTTTTTCATGATCTGGTTACCTCCCGTTAAACTTCTTTATTTATATATTGATGCAGTATAACTGCATCGTTTTACCATTCTAACATGATGAATCAAGTAAAACAAGGTTATTGCCGCATTGCGGCTGAAAACAAAATGGGGTAAGATAAACGAAGAATGCGCAGCATTACGGGTCATGGAAGATTACAGAAATTAGCAGCGAGGTTACCCTATGAAGCTGAAGATCGGTTTTGGAGCGGGAACACAGGATCTGATGATTCCCGATACCTGCGTCATGGATGTGCTTCACGCAAATCCGGTGGAGAAGGGCCTGACTGGACAGGAAGAGGTGCGGAGAGCTCTGGCGGCGCCCATCGGAACGCCTCGCCTCAGGGAAATCGTACATCCGGGAGAGAAGATCGCAGTGATCACCAGCGATATCACGCGGCCGATGCCGACATATAAAGTGATGCCGGTAATCCTGGAGGAGCTTTCCGCCGCCGGAGTGCGGGACGAGGACGTGACGCTGGTCTTCGCCCTGGGGAGCCATCGGCCTATGACGGACGAGGAGCGTAAAAAACTTGCCGGACCGGAAGCTTTCGGAAGGATCCGCTGCATCAACGGAGACCCATCGGACTGCGTCCACATGGGGGTAACTTCCCGCGGGACTCCGGTGGATATCGTCCGGACGGTGGCGGAGGCTGACAGGCGCATCTGCCTTGGAAACGTGGAGTACCATTATTTCGCCGGATATTCCGGCGGAGCGAAGGCGATCATGCCCGGAGTTTCCACCAGGGAAGCCATTCAGTCGAATCACCGTATGATGACGGAAGAGACGGCCTGTGTGGGCAACCTGGATACGAACCCGCTGCGCCAGGACCTCGAAGAGGGAGCTGCCATCTGCGGCGTCGATTTTATCCTGAACGTGGTCCTGGACGAGCATAAGGAGATCATCATGGCGGCGGCCGGCGATCTGAAGCAGGCCCACCGCGCCGGCTGCGCCTTCCTTGACACCCTTTACAGAAAACCGATCCCCCGGCGGGCGGACATAGTCATCGCGTCCCAGGGAGGAGCGCCGAAGGACCTGAATCTCTACCAGACCCAGAAAGCGCTGGATAATGCGAAGCACGCAGTGCGGGACGGCGGGATCATCATCCTCGTCGGCTCCTGCAGAGAAGGACTGGGGGAGAAGACCTTTGAAGAATGGCTTACCGGGGCAAAAGCGCCCGGAGAACTGACAGAGCGGATCCGGAAGGAGTTCCGGCTGGGCGGGCACAAGGCGGCAGCCATCGCCATGGTGCTGGAGCACGCGGAGATCTATCTTGTTTCCGAAATGGAGCCTTCCTTCGTGCGGACCCTGTTCATGACGCCCTTCGCTTCCGTCCAGGAGGCCTACGATGCGGCGGCGGAGAAGCTGGGAAAAGAAGCTTCCGTGCTGGTGATGCCCTACGGCGGCTCTACACTGCCCTGTGTTTCAGAAAGCTGAATACCGGATTTTTTACAGAATATCTGTATGATTAAAAAGAAAAACTGGAGGTAGAACGATGTACATTACCTGTCTTGATCTTGAAGGAGTTCTCGTACCGGAGATCTGGATCGCATTTTCCCAGGCCAGCGGCATTCCGGAGCTGAAGCGGACCACCAGGGACGAGCCGGACTACGACAAACTGATGCGCTGGAGGATCGGCATCCTCAAAGAACACGGCCTGGGACTGAAAGAGATCCAGGAGACCATCGCAAAGATCGACCCGATGCCGGGGGCAAAGGAATTCCTGGACCAGCTCAGGGCGGAGGGGCAGGTGCTGATCCTGAGTGACACCTTCACACAGTTCGCTACCCCGCTGATGAAAAAGCTGGGATGGCCGACGATCTTCTGCAATTCTCTGGAGGTGGCGGAAAACGGCGAGATCACAGGATTCAAAATGCGCATCGAAAAGTCCAAACTCTCCACCGTGAAGGCGCTGCAGTCCATCGGTTATGACACCATCGCCTGCGGAGACAGCTACAATGACCTGGATATGATTCTCGCAAGCAAGGCAGGCTTCCTGTTCCGCAGCACAGAAAAGATCAAAGCGGACTATCCGGAACTTCCGGCTTTCGAGACTTACAATGAGCTGCTTGCGGCAATCCGGGCGGCTATGAAGTGAGAAGACGGGTCTTTCTGCTGCTGACGGTACTCTGGATGGCGGTGATCTTCTGTTTTTCATCTAAAGATGCCGCCAGTTCCACAGAGGACAGTTATCTCATCGGCCGGACAGCGGCAGTACTTCTGGTGCCCGGATTCCGCGGAATGTCCGCGGAGGAGCAGCAGGCCGTTGTGAAATCCATGGATCACAAGGTGAGGAAAACGGCCCATTTTTTTGAATATGCTGTGTTGGGGGCGCTTCTCGCAGGAGTGTTCTTCCAGGCGGGCAGCGGAAAAACAGATTGTATCCGCCAGGGGATCAGGGCATGGGCCGCTGGTATTGGATACGCTGCTTCCGATGAGATACATCAGATGTTCGTGCCCGGCAGGGCCTGCATGTGGACCGATGTGGTGCTGGACAGCGCAGGAGTCCTGGCAGGGCTCCTGCTTGGCTGGTGTGTCCTGTTTTTCTGCAGCAGCTGTACTCTGAGAAAGAATCAGCGGGAGGTCTTATGACCAGAAATTTCCGTAAATACATCAGAAAGTTTATCTGCAGGATCCTTATATTTCTGGCGGTCCTGGTCCTCTATTTAACAAAAAAGGAACAAGTGACCGCCATGATGACCCAGAACCTGAAATACGGCATCACGCCGCTGCATGTCCTCTGGGCTGTCTTCATGTGCATTATGATATCTCATCTGTTTCCCGGGAAGCTGCGCACCATGGCTCTGCTGAAATCAAAGGACGAAAACTTTGATCCGGACCCGGAGTATTCGGAGTTCGAACTTCTGAAATTCGTCCAGGAAATGAACCGCAAGGCCTGGCTTGTGATGCTGGTCTGGCTTTCCGGAAACGCTGTGGTGGGACTTCTGTACTGCTTCGGCGTGATCCACGAGGAAGAGCTGCTTCTCCTTTCAGTATTCTATTTTCTCTGCGATTATATCTGTATTCTTCTGTTCTGCCCTTTCCAGACTTGCATTATGAAAAACCGCTGCTGCGTGAACTGCAGGATCTATGACTGGGGTCATTTTATGATGTTCACGCCGATGCTGCTTATCAGGAATTTTTTCAGCTGGACTCTCTTTTTTACATCCTGCGTCGTCCTGATCCACTGGGAGCTGGTTTACGCGTCTCATCCGGAGCGGTTCTGGTACGGCTCCAACAGGAATCTGCGGTGCGAGAACTGCAGGGACCGGACCTGCAGGATGAAAAAGGCGATCGCCGGACTGGCGGGGAGGAAATGAGCTGTGTTTAATCGTCACGACATCAGCAGGGATGCCTGCATGCTGCGGGGAGCGCTTCGGAAACAGGGTTATGACTGGTGGTGGCATTCTTTCACCGCAGTGGACGAAACCAATGGACAGGAAAAGGCGTTTTTCCTGGAGTTCTTTTTGTGCAATCCTGATCTGGCGGAAAAGGAGGCTGTGCTGGGACAGCTGCCGGAAAACAAGGAGGCGGGGAAAAAACCTTCCTACCTGATGGTCAAGGCTGGATGCTGGGGAGAGGAACACTGCCAGCTGCACCGCTTTTTCCCGTGGAATAAAGTGTCGCTGCATGCGGACGCGCCGTACCGGGTGGAAGCAGAGGATTGTGCTGCTTCTGAAACCATCCTGAAGGGCAGCGTCCGGGTCACGGAGAAAGAGGCCCTGGCACATCCGGAATGGATGTGCGGCAGCGGGGAGATCCGCTGGGACCTTAAGGTGGATAAAAAGATCGCCTTCAATGTGGGTTTCGGGGCTTCCCGCCTGTTCCGGACATTGAATGCCTTTGCCATGTACTGGCACGCTGAAGGAATGAAGACCGCCTACAGCGGGACCATCGTCCACAACGGCAGGACTTATACTGTACGCCCGGAGACCTGCTTCGGCTATGCCGACAAGAACTGGGGGAGCGATTTCACGACCCCCTGGGTGTGGATCTCTTCCAATTGTCTGAAAAGCCGGCGCACCGGCAGAAAACTTCAGAACAGCGTTTTTGATATCGGCGGCGGCAGACCGAAGATCTTCGGATGGGCCCTGAACCGCCTTCTTCTGGGCGTTTTCTTCTACGAAGGCAAAGAGTACGACTTTAATTTTTCCCACTTCTGGCTGGGGGTCAGGACAAAGTTCTCCTTTGAGGAAAAGCCGGATGAAGTCGTCTGGCATATTCGTCAGACCAATCTGTTCAGCGCGATGGACACGGAGGTCCATTGCCTGAAAAAAGACATGCTGTTCGTCAATTACGAATCGCCGGACGGCGCGAAGCGTCATAACCGCCTCTGGAACGGAGGAAACGGCCGGGGGACTGTACGCCTTTACGACAGAAAGGGCTGGAAGATGGTCCTGAAGGATGTGATAGATTTTTCCCACGCCGGCTGTGAATACGGAGAATACACGAATTGAATCTGCGTCTTGAGAGATTAAAATATATCGCCGCGGTGGTGATCTTCGGCACGACCGGACTGTTTTTAAGATACTGCAGCCTGCCGAGTGAAACCGCGGCCTTCTGCCGCGGAGTGATCGGCACCCTGTTCCTGCTTCTGTGGCAGAAAAGACATGGAAAGAGCCTTGAACGGAAGGCGATCCTCCGGAACAGGAAATGGCTTCTTTTGTCAGGCGTTTTCCTGGGGTTGAACTGGACTTTTCTTTTTGCCGCTTATGTCACCACCACGGTGGCGGTGGCGAGCCTATGCAACTACCTGGCTCCTCTCATCGTGATTCTCATCGCGCCGCTGGTGCTGAAAGAGCCTATGGATCCGCGGAAGGTCCCCTTTGTGATCGCAGCTTTTCTGGGCGTCGTCCTGGTGTCCGGCGTTCTCGGCGGAAGCGGGGGGAACGTGCCGGGGGTCCTGATGGGACTGGGAGCAGCTTTGGGATTTGTAGGAATCGTGATCTGCAATCGTAACATCCGGCATATTTCCGCCGGGGACAAGACCATCATACAGCTTTCCGTGTCAGCAGCAGTGATTCTTCCGTACCTCCTGGCCCGGAACATGGGGAAGGAGCTGCGTCCGGATCTTGTTTCTTTGCTGGTCATCCTTCTTCTTGGTGTCTTCCACACTGGCGTTGCTTACAACCTTTACCTGAGCGGTATGGGAAGTCTTCCGGTCCAGACTGTCGCCATCCTCGGCTACCTGGAGCCGGTGGTGGCCGTGCTTTGTTCCGCTTTTTTCCTGAAGGAACCGATGTCCCCTGCAGGATGGGCCGGAGCTTTTCTGATCATCGGGGCTGCGGCGGGAAGCGAGCTGATGCCGCCGGCGAAGCCGGAAAAACAGCAGGAATAAAGCTGAAAAAATAGTGCTTGCGCGAATGATGGTTTAATACTATAATATCGTTGTTGGTCGGAAGACCGCAAATGGGGGTATAGCTCAGTTGGGAGAGCGCTTGAATGGCATTCAAGAGGTCATGGGTTCGAATCCCACTATCTCCATTTTTTTATTGCAGAAAACCCGGCGCTTCAGCCTGAAAAGGCTGAAACACCGGGGTATTTTTTGCTTATGGATCTTTCGCGTTTTCTCACTCGAAGGGGTAAACGATTCCGAACTGTGCCCGGATCGTTTCCGCCATGGTGCGCGCGATCCCTCCTGCACCGATGATTCCGAACTTCGTCATTTATATTACCTCCTGTTTTTTCGGCAGACAGCCGGAAGATGATATGTATATAATATAAATGAAAAAGACTTGAAAAAGATACGAAAAAGATACTGGAAAGAAAGGAAGGTTTACGATGACTTTACGGACAGGTTATGCCGTATGTCCCTATGACTGTCCTTCCAGCTGCGGGTTTTATGCGGAAATAGAAAACGGACGCCTGAAAGGTGTGCATCCGGATCCACTGCATCCGGTCTCCCCCGGCGGACTCTGCAGAAAGATGGGACGCTACGAGCGTTCCGTCAATGCGGAGGACCGCATACTGTTTCCTATGAAGAGGAACGGGGCGAAAGGCTCCGGAACCTTCGTCAGGATCAGCTGGGATGAGGCTCTGGAAGAGATATCCGGGCGCTGGAAAGAAATTTTCCGGGAATACGGCTCCGAAGCGATCGCATGGTGCAATTATTCCGGCATTATGACGCCACTCCAGCGGAGCTGCGGCTGGGCGTTTTTCAACCGTCTTGGAAGCCGCGGTCTGGTGCGCACCCTATGCGCGAACGCAAAGGGCGCAGGGTATCAGTCTGTGATGGGCAGCGTCGGCTGTCTTGATCCACGGGAGACGAAAGACAGCGATTTTCTGATCGTCTGGAGCAGCAATGTCCCGGCTACGCGGAATCCCATGATGCGGCAGCTCCGGGAATTCCGGGAAAAGGGGAAACGGGTCGTGACCGTGGAGGTCTGCGGGATCGACATGGCGCCCTTCAGCGATGAACTGCTGCTGGTCCGTCCCGGGACCGACGGCGCCCTGGCCCTTGCCATGATGCATGTCCTGGAACGGGAAGGACTCGCCGACAGAGAGTATCTGAAGACTTGGGGATACGGGTATGAGACTTTCAGGGACAGCCTTTCCGGGTATACGCCGGAATGGGCGGCGGAGATCTGCGGGGTGCCGGCGGAGAAGATCGAGGCGCTGGCCCGGGAATACGCGGCTGCAAAGGCTCCGGTGATCCTCCTGGGCTCCGGCTTTTCCCGCTATGCGAACGGCGGAATGACTGCCCGCATCATCACGATCCTTTCCCAGTACACCGGCGCATGGAAGCATCCTGGAGGAGGTCTGTGCGGCTGCAGTCCCACAGGCGGAGGCTACATAGACACCGACATTGTCGACCCGCCGGAGTTCCGGGGGAATCACCCCGCGATCAATATTAATCAGCTGGGTGAAGGGATCTGCGATCCGGCAGTCCGGAGTCTCTATGTCTACGGAAGCAATCCGGCAAACTCGGTCAGTGACACGAAGGCGGTGCTTCGAGGCCTTTCCCGGGAGGATCTCTTCACGGTAGTCCACGAGAGAGTAATGACAGATACTGCCCGGTATGCGGACATCATTCTCCCAGCGGCATATTCTGTGGAGCAGTCAGATGTCTATACTGCTTATGGCTACTGTACCCTGTCCGCGGCGCCGAAGCTGATCGATCCGCCCGGCGAATGCAGGTCAGACTGGCAGACATTTCAGGCCATGGCGGAAGCAATGGGTTTTAAAGACGCCTATTTCCGCCGTACGGAGGAGGAGATGTTCGAAAAACTCCTGGCTGGTCTGAAGGGGAACGCCGCTCTGCTCCCGGAAGAAGAGGTGAATCGTCTTCACAGCGGCGGTGCGGTCACGGTCCCTTATGCGGATCACCTGCGGTTCATGAAGGAGGGAAGACAGTGGAAGATCGTCAATGAGACGATGGGGGACCCGGTCCCCCGCTGGAAGCCGCCCTATGGAGGGCCCGAATCGCTGCGTCTCATTTCCGTGCCGGGACTCTGGACGCTGAATTCCGTTTTCCACGAGCGGACGGAGGATCTGATCCCTGCCCGCGGTCCGATGATCCTGTGTCTTCATCCGGAGGATGCCGGAGAACGGGGAATCGTTACGGGGGATGACATCGAAGTCTTCAACGACCTTGCCTGCGTCCGCTTTACAGCGTATGTGACGGAACTGGTCGCAAAAGGAGCGGCGGCAGCGCCCGGTGTCTACGCCCACGCACTCACAAAGAGCGGTCTGGGCGTGAACGCGCTGCAGCACGCGCGGCTGTCGGATCTCGCGGAAGCCACGACCATGAATGACAATACCGTCGAGGTTCGAAAAAAACTATGATCAGTCTGTCTTGCGGATGATATAATATAATTGTCCCAGAGAATTATGAAGGAGGAAAACTTATGGGTCAGGAAGGAAAACCGATTTCTTCAGCATTCAATAAACTGGCAAATATGAAGAACTCTGCCAAAGAAGAGGCGGCACCGAAGCCTGCGGCTCCGGCGGCGACAGCATTCAGTAAATTTGCAAATTTAAAGAATTCAGCAGCGGGAGCGGCAGCGCAAAAGCCCGCGGCAGCAGCTGCACCTGCAGCGCCGGCGGCGCCGAAGCCTGCGGCAGCAGCTCCTGCACCGACGCCTAAGCCCTCGGCACCGGTTTCTACATCAGCGCCCAAACCCTCGGCACCGGTTTTTGCGTCGGCGCAGAAACCTGCGTCGGCACCCACTCCTGCAGCGGCACCGGCTCCTGCGGCAGCTCCGGCTCCGGCAGCGCCTCAGCTGAAGAGCATCGACGAGATCGCGAAGGAAGTGATCCGCGGCAACTACGGCAACGGAGAAGAGAGAAAGAAAAAACTGACGGCGGCCGGCTATAATTATGAGCAGGTCCAGAAGAGAGTCAACGAAATGCTGAGAAAGTAAGCAGCAGAATCAGTTATTTAGAAAAGAGGCCCGGCGGAAAGCCGGACCTCTTTTTTGGTTTGCGCGCCATGGGCGCGCTCTAACGGGTGAAAGTCCCGAGTACGCGTAGGCAACGACGAAGTACATAGCTGAACAGCAAGGGTGTCCATCGTGAGGTGGAATCTGAAGGAAGCTGTAAGCAAACCCTTGGCCT
>JAFSYO010000172.1 GCA_017449925.1 Stomatobaculum sp. | reverse complement strand
CCCTGCCGCGTTAAAGCGGCAGGGCTTCTCTTTTGATGCGCACGTGAGTCTTAAATGACCGGCGTCCGGCCTGTTTATTTATTTTTCAGCTTCCTCCGGATATGGTTCAGGCGTTTTTCGAAGTATCCCCTCCGGATGTATTCCGCCAGCACGTACTGGTCCAGGGAAGGAACCGAACAGGAATAGAAACCCAGTTTTTCCTGGTACATGGGGATCAGGCGCTCCGGCAGAACCATATAGCCTGCCCGCATGGAAGGCGCCAGGCTTTTTGTAAATGTGTTCAGGTAGATCACACTGCCGCTCCGGTCCATGGAGTAAAGAGTTTCCAGCGGTTTCCTCGGGACAGAAAACTCCGACTCGAAATCATCTTCCACCAGCCACGCGCCGCGCTCCGCAGCCCAGCTGATATACTCATAGCGTTTGCCGGCCGGCGCGGTGATTCCCGTCGGATAACTGTGATACGGCGTGACGTGCAGGACTCCCGCCCGGGTGTTCTGCAGACCTGTAGTGCTGATCCCGTGCCTGTCCATGGGAAGAAGCTCCAGAGGCACGCCGTGGGCCGTGTACACCAGACGGATCTTCTCATAGGACTGCTCTTCCAGCCCGAACAGGGTCTCCCTGCCGAAGAGCTGGGCGATCAGTCCGTAAAGGTATTCAGACCCGGAGCCTACGATCACCTGCTCCGGGCGGACCTGCATTCCCCGGTAGCGGTTCAGGTGAACCGCGATGGCGCTCCGCAGCTCCATACATCCTGCGTTCGGCGGTCTGAGCAGCAGCCTGTCCCGGTAATCGTTCAGGACTTCCCGGACGATCCTCAGGAAGGACGTATACGGGAAATCTTCCACCGGCGCTACTGTTTCCCCGGTCTGGGCCGCGATCTTCAGGGGATTCTGTTCTTCTCCCGGCGGCTCTTTGTCCTCCCGGCCGGAAAGCTGAACTTCTTCCATGTCGTGCGGGACAGGCAGCTGGATACGGTTCACATAGTAGCCGCTCCGGTCCCGGGCGCTGATATATCCTTCGTCCAGAAGCATCCCGTATGCCGCCTCCACTGTGACCGTACTGACCCCCAGGTGCTCCGCCAGCGTGCGCTTGGACGGAAGACGCTCTCCGCTTCTGATCGTTCCTTTCAGGATATCCTTCTTGATCTCATCGTAAAGATAATCCGCTTTTTTCCTTTTTCCCCGCTCTTCTATTCTGTATGTAATCATGCGTCTGATCTGACCTTATATTTTTTATCAACTTTGACACTTTTCATAATATCAAAGCTGATTATAATGGAACCAACAGAAAGAAACAAGTTTTTTAATGATACAGAATCCGTTTTACCCGCGGAAGGAGGCTTCTATGACCAGACCGCACTCTATTGAAAATAATGCCGCAGGCAAAAGCCTGGCGCAGGTGAATGAAAGAACACATAAGCTGGTACTCACCGGCCTGATGGCTGCTCTCTGCTATGTGGCCTTTACTTTCCTGAAGATACCGGTGCCCACTCCCGGAGGCGGCATGGTGGCGCTTCACATCGGAAACGCATTCTGCGTCCTGGCTGCCCTCATCCTGGGCGGATGGTACGGCGGCATCGCCGGATCCCTGGGTATGACCATCGCGGATCTTATCGACCCGGTCTATGTGACCAGCGCGCCGAAGACCTTCGTGCTGAAGCTCTGCATCGGCCTGATCTCAGGATTCGTAGCTCACAAGATCGCCCATATCACCGAGGACCACGACCGCGCCTACATCCTGCGCTGGACGCTTCTCGCCTCCGCCGCGGGACTCGGCTTCAACGTGATCGCCGACCCGATCGCCGGTTACATCTACAAGACCTATCTTCTCGGCATCCCCCAGGACGTCTCGAAGATCATGGCCACCTGGGCCGCAGGCGTGACCGCCTTCAATGCCGCCGTCGGTACTCTGGTCGTCGTCGCAGTGTACACCGCCCTCCGGCCGGTGTTGAAACGCTCCGGGCAGTTCTTCCGCATCTGAACAAACTTAAACAGGGCTGTCGCATCAGATGATGCGGCAGTCCTGTTTTTCTGAACAGCTTGTGTGGGGGTATATTCACCAAGTCCAGTTCTGCACTCCCTTCCCTTAATCTGTTTTACTTTCAATATGGCTGGATTCAAGCGCTATTTACCCTATTCCCGAGAAGACGTGGGGCTATAGAGTCTAAGTCTTCAAGAGCACTCCCTCGTCCATCAACGATATCATGGAGTGCAGATGAAGACTTCGGCTGTATAGCCCCATAACATACTAGAATTGAGCGAAATCCGGAAGTCAGCCGCCAGAAAAATGGAGTGCAATCTCCAGGCCTTCTCAACAGCCTCGATTTTCCCAATTCCCACTTAACCAATTCCTGAAAACAAAAAGCCGGTATCTCTCACAAAAAAAGGCCGCCGCACTAACTTAGTGCGGCAGCCTTTTTTGACTGCGTTTTAGTAATAGCACTCTCCGTAGGCGTTGATGCTCCAGCCGTCGACGTTGGTGTTCGTCAGCATGGCGCCGTCGCTTCCCACATAGTACCAGATGTGCTCGTTGTTCGTGTGGCGGATCCACTGGTTCGAACGCATGACACCGTTGCCGTCGAAGCAGTACCACTTACCGTTAACCTGTTCCCAGCAGTTCGTGGCGTAGGTTCCGTTCGGTCTCAGGTATTTCCATGTGTTGTTCACCCACTGCCATCCTGAGTTCACGCCCCCGGGGCCGCCGCTCGGATTGGCGCTGCCGGAGGAAGAGCCTCCGGAGGAACCGTTCGCCCTGCTGCGGATCGTCGCCAGGCGGTTGGAGTTCACGGAAAGATTATCGGAATCTTCGGAATCAGTGACGCCGCCGGACCATTTTCCCTTGACAGTGAAGTAGTAGTCGCCGGTCTTGTTGTGATTTGCGATCGCCTCTGTGAAGTTCACACTGCTTCCGCCGTCGGAGGACTTAGAGGTCACCTTATGACCATCGCGGTACAGGGTGATGGTATATTTTCCTTTTGAGCGGTACTCGGCATTCCAGCGGGCGGTGCACTTGCCGCTGGAGTAATCCCAGTAAGCGTCTGTAATTCCTGCGTCTTCATATTTGGAAGATTTGGAAGACGATTTCTTTTTGGAAGAGCTGCTGGAGCTCCTGTTGAAGTCGGCCTCGGTCAGCTGAACATCATCGTATTCCTGGACCGTTCCGTCCGAATCGTAATAAGTAGCATGGCTTCCGCGCGCATTGTATTCGAACACGCTTCCGTCATCATAGTAGATCGTGATGCCGTTTCCGTTGGAATCCCTGGCTATTTCCGATTTGGCAAAAGCAGGGACCGCCATCATGACACTCATCGCTGCAGCCGCAGCAATCACCATAAATCTCTTCATATTTCTTTCCCTCTCTCTCCGGCTTTCAGCCGCTGTTTCTTTCATGTTGGTTCTAATATAACATGTCTGCATCACATTTGTATCACACGCCATAAAGATTTTTGACGCTCTGCAGCGGAGAAGTTTTTTCTCTTGACTATCGACAGGATTGGAATATAATTTAAAATCGTATAAAAATAATAAATTTTTTGTAAACTATGTGGTTTAGTACATTTTTATTCATTCCGCAGCCGTAAAACAAAGGCTGCAGATCATATCAGGATTTTATGGAAAAACAGTTCATCAGCAGGGGAGACTGTCTTGAAAAGATCCTCTCTGCTTATTCACAGTGGTACGATATTGACCGTATGTCCGGGGAGGATGCTCCTTTTGCAGCATATGCGGAGTTTCATGAGCACCAGTCCGGCTACATGCTGGTCAGGAAAGCGGAAATGTGGTCCGCGGACCGGCACGAATACGTCTATTTTTTCACCATGCCGCATCTGACTGCGGAAGGCTTCCGCTCCGGTATGGAAGAAGTGCTCCGGCGCGGTCTTGAAAAAGTAGACCCGGTCCCGGGACATATGTGTTCCGGCATCGTCGGTATTTTTATTTGTGACAGCGCCGACGAAGAGGCTGTGAAGCTGCTGAAAAAGTACCGCTGGAGAAAAAGTTTTCAATTTTCGCTGCGAGGCTGGGCGGAGGCGCATACTGCGCTGGCGCTGACGGGGGAAGGCGCTGTCGTCTCGAACGCCGCCGGCCGCAACACAGCGGGATTATTGAAAAAGCTGCTGTAACCAATCATCAGCAATCGTTTCAAATCAAGTTATGTTATGGAAGGAGAGTTTATGAACAGCTTATTACTTTTGATCATTGCCCTCTGTGCTCTTGGGTGCGGCTATCGTTTCTACGGCAGCTGGCTCTCTGAGAAATGGGGCGTTGACAACACCAAAGAGACCCCCGCTCACACCATGGAGGACGGAATCGACTACGTTCCCGCCAAGGCTCCGGTCCTGATGGGACATCACTTCTCATCCATCGCCGGCGCAGGCCCCATCACCGGCCCCATCAGCGCGGCTGCCTTCGGCTGGCTGCCCTGCTCCCTCTGGATCATCCTGGGAGGCATTTTCTTCGGCGGCGTGCACGACTACGGTGCGCTTTTTGCATCCGTACGCCACGGCGGAAAGTCCATCGGTGAGATCATCTCCGTGAACATGTCCAAGAGGGCGAAAAGCCTTTTCATCATTTTTGCGTACCTGACCCTAATCCTGGTGGTCGCAGCCTTTGCCTCCATCGTGGCAGGCACCTTCGGCGCTACCTTTGAGGACGGCGTTCTGAATGTGGAGAAGTCCGCGAGCCAGGCATCTGTTGCCATGGTCTCCATCCTGTTCATCCTGATTGCCATCTGCTTCGGCTTCCTGGTATACCGCCGCAACATGCCCATGCTGACAGCTACCCTGATGGGCATCGTGGCCATCGTCCTGATCATCGCGATCGGCATGAACTTCCACCCGATCTATCTTTCCTCCAAGACCT
>JAFSYO010000171.1 GCA_017449925.1 Stomatobaculum sp. | reverse complement strand
GACCGTTCACGGTAATGATGCCGTTGGTGTTCTCATTGACCACGATGCCCCGGGGATTCATGCAGAAGGTGCGGACATTGTCCTCGAACTTTTTAGTCTTATAGACGATCTTGGACTCATAGAGCTCGTCCGTGATGTGGGAAAAGACCAGCGCCGGGATCTCGACCCGCACGCCCAGGTCCACCCGGTTGGAGCGGGTGCGGATGTTCAGGTCTCTGCTCACCTTCTCCATCCATTTGCTGCCGCTGCGCCCCACGGAGATGATGCAGTTCCGGCCTTCCGCCTGTCCGCCCTCATATTCCGCGATATAAGTTCCCTCTTCTGTCTTCGTAAGGCGCTTCACCCGGGTATCGAAGAAGAACTCCACTCTCTTTTTCAGTTTGGTGTACAGATTGCCCAGCACCACATAGTTGATGTCTGTGCCGAGATGCCGGACCGACGCCTCCAGAAGCTGCAGTCCGTTCTGCATGCAGAGCTTCTTCAGCTCCGTACCCGCGGTGGAGTAAAGCTTCGTCCCTTCCCCGCCGTTCGCCATGTTGATCTCGTCTACATAGCGCATCAGCTCCATCGCCGTGTCCCGGCCGATATATTCGTACAGGGTGCCGCCGAAATCGTTGGTGATATTGTATTTTCCGTCGGAAAAAGCGCCTGCGCCGCCGAAACC
This sequence comes from Stomatobaculum sp., assembly GCA_017449925.1. The sequence goes on along the minus strand of JAFSYO010000171.1, from coordinate 61,024 downwards.
GTTCATGATGGAACAGGGTTTGCAGCCGATGCAGCTCTTCACTGTTTTCCCGTCGATGGGACATTTCCGCTTTTCAAGCTCATGTCCCGCGTCAAATACCGCGATCTTCAGATCCGGCCTTCTTTCCGAAAGCTCATAAGCCGAAAAAATGCCCCCCGGGCCCGCGCCGATAATGATCACATCGTACATAAAAATACCTCGCTGATAAAATGATGCCTTACTGTCTGCCGCAGGCAGATATAATGACCGCCCTCTTTTGCGGTCATTATACCATAAATCCCCATATTTATATTATAATAAGAACATGTGCGGACAGCAGAAGACAACACACTGACCCGGTATACGGCACTATAGTCCAGGGAGAAGAGATCACGGTGAGAAGAAATCTTTTTCAAAATTACATACTGCTTCTTTTCTGCCTCGGCGTCATGCTGATTTTTACGTCCTGCGGCAAGAAGGAACCGGAGATCCCGGAGGTGGATTATTCCGTTTCCGGCACCAGGGACAATACCCCGCGGGTGATGATCCCGGTGCAGGAGGGGCGTCCTCCGGAGGAGAGCGAACTGGTGCGGGGCGGCGGTCCGGCCGGGACGCTTCTCGGGAACGAGGATGTGGAGGTCGACATCTCAGGTCTTGCCCATGGATATGTGAGCATGCGCTTCCTCGGGGATTATCCAAGGGCTAAAGTCCGTATCATTTCGTCTGACAACAAGGCCTACACTTACGCACTTAATTCAGACGGCACCTGGCATGTGTACCCCTTCTCCCTGGGCGACGGGGATTATGTCCTCAGTATTTACGGAAATATCGAGGGGACCATGTACACAGAGGTCTTCAGCACCGAAGTCTCGGTCCAGCTGGAGGATGAATTCGGCCCCTTCCTCTATCCGAACCAGTACTGCTGGTTCGCTTCGGATTCCAACGCTGTGGCGGAAGGGGCGCGGATCTGCAATCCCGCCAATAATGACCTGGAGGCGGTCACTTACGTCTTCAATTACATCGTCTCCAATATCACCTATGACTGGGACGAAGCGGAGAATATCCAGAGCGACTATCTTCCCCAGGTGGACGAGGTCCTGGAGACCCATAAAGGCATCTGCCTCGACTACGCTTCCCTCATCGCCTCCATGCTCCGCACCCAGGGCATTCCCACCCGGATGGAGATCGGCTACGCCGGCACCGCCTACCACGCCTGGATCTCCTGCTATATCAAGGAAATCGGCTGGGTGAACGGCATCATCCAGTTCGACGGCAAAAACTGGTCCATGATGGATCCCACCTTCACTTCTACTTCCAATCAGAAGGGCGACAAAAAGCTGAAGGAATTCATCGGGGACGGCAGCAACTACAAAACCATCTACATGTACTGAAGAGGGCGCTCCCATGAAGAAAAAGAAAAGTCTTTCCTACGCGCAGATCTTCCACTTTTTTGAACAGCTTCGCACGCTGCTCGGCGCGGGAATCACGCCTTATGCTGCGCTGCAGATCATGAAAACGGACACGGACAACGCTGATCTGTCGGCGCTTCTGGACAGTCTTTCTTCTTATGTGTCGGACGGCCGCCAGCTGTCGGAGGCTGTCAAGGCTTCCGGGGCTTTCCCGGATTATGTCACGGAACTTCTGGTCCTCGGGGAACACTCCGGCAAAATGGAGGACGTCTGCGGCGCGCTTTCCCGGTACTACGAAGACCAGAACGATCTGCGCACCGCCATCCGCAGCGCGGTCACTTACCCCATCGCCATGGTCAGCATGATGTTTGTGGTGGTTCTGGTGCTGCTTTCGCGGGTGATGCCGGTGTTCGCCCAGGTGTTCAGCCAGCTCGGCACCTCTGTGAGCGGCGTCACAAAAATGCTGATGGACGTCAGCACTGCCCTCACAAGATACTACGTGGTCCTGATCGTCGTCTTCGCTCTGCTGGTAGCACTGTTCCTTTATTTCTACTGCACGGAACGCGGACAGAAGCAATTCGGACGGCTTCTGCAGAAATGCCCGGCGACCCGGCGTTTCACGGAGGATCTGGCTCTGACACGCTTCGCGGAAGGGATGCAGATGACATCTGCCGCCGGCCTGGATCCCTATGCCAGCCTGGAGCTGGTCTCCCGTCTGGTCGGGAACGACGCCGTGGAGGACAAAGTGCTGGACTGCAAAAAGCGCCTCCTCGCCGGCGACCGCTTTACAGAGGCTGTTTCCGGTTCCGGCCTGTTCAACGAATTCTACAGCGGCATGTTCGACGTGTTCGCAAAGGCCGGCAAAGTGGACGGCGCCATGGAGTTTATCGCCCGCCATTATAAGGAAGAGACCAACCGCCGCATCTCCGGCCTGCTCTCCGCCATTGAACCCACCATGGTGGCGATCCTGTCCGTCGTAGTCGGCATGATCCTTTTCTCGGTCATCACGCCGCTGATGGGGATCATGTCTAATATAGGGTGACTATGTAATTACCAGATAATACCCAGATACTATGTGGAGGCATCTATGATCCAGTGGATCCGGAATCACAGCTTCAGCCTGAGCGTGCTGCTGTGCATCGCCTGGATGGGAGTATTCGTAAGAATGACGGGATGGCTCGGCGACTCCCGTTCGGCGGAGCAGGAAAAAGCCCTGAACACCTCGCTGGAGCGCTGCATCACGAACTGCTACGCCCTGGAAGGATTTTTCCCGCCGGACCTTCAGTACATGGAGGACCACTACGGCCTCTCCTATGACAAGAACCTGTTCTTCGTCGATTACCAGCCCATAGCAGCGAACATCCGCCCCGACTACTTTGTACTTTTGCTGAAGGAAGATTAAGAGGAGTCTAATTTATGGACCGGCAAGGACAATCACATTCTATTGATCTTCTCTTCGTTCTGTTGATCTTCGCGGGGTTCGTCGCCACGGCGATGCTGCTCATCTCCATGGAGACCTCCGAATACCAGAAGATCATCGGACGCATGCAGGACAATGACCTGTCCCGCGTCACCACGGCCTACCTGACCCAGAAAGTGCGCCAGGGCCGGGAGATCGACGCCATCACCACAGAAGATTTCCACGGCATCCCCTCCCTCTGTGTCCGCTCCCGGATCGCAGGCAGACAGTACGAGACATATCTCTACGTCTACGAAGGCAGACTGATGGAACTGATGACACCGGAAGGAAACATCGACAGCGTCATCCCCGCCGGAGGGACCCCGCTGGTCCCCATGGAAGAGCTTCACTTTGAGATCATCAAGGAAAACGCTGTCCTGGTGGAAGGGATCACCGGCGACGGAGAAGAACTCAGCACCCTGCTCACCATAGCGCCGTAACATTAGAGGAGATCTATGACATCCGCGAACCGCACTCACTCAAAATCATCGCTCTTCCTGATCGAGCTGATCATATCGCTATGCTTCTTTTCGCTCGCCAGCATAGTCTGCGTGCGGCTCTTCGTCTATGCCCATAAGATCAGCACCGATTCCCGGCGCGAGACCCTGGCCATCCAGGTGAGTCAGACCGCCGCAGAGTGCTTCATCGCCGCAGACGGAGACCAGGCGGAATTCCAGAGGCTGTTCAGTCTCGCTCATAAAAATGAATCGGAAGATATTATCACGGACTTCACCATCACCCAGGAACCTGATGGGACTGGAGTCGGTGCGGCTGGAGCGGGCACCGGGACGGCTGGCGGTGTCATGTGCCGGCTTCTGATCAGAAATACGGATATTGACGGAGCCGAGGTCTTCTCTCTTGAAGTGCTTCACTATCGGCAGAAGGAGGCACCGCATGAATAAAAAATCTTCCTATAATCCTGTAAACGGCGGCGTCTCCCTGATCCTCCTCACCTTCATCATCCTCAGTCTGGTGAGCTTCGCTGCGCTTTCCATTGTCAGCGCCCGGGCGGACGCGCGTCTCACGGAAAAATACCGTCAGCAGACGGAATACTACTACGGCGCGCGGAACGAAGCCCAGAAATTCCTGCAGGAGCAGGACGGCAGCGGTCCTGTTACCCGCCGCTTTGCGGCCGGCCCCCACATGGATCTCATTCTTACCGTGGACAGTTCCGGTGTGATCTGCGAAAAAACAGAGAGCACTGTCACATATAACTATGACAGTACTCTCCCTGTGATGAAGAGATAGGTTGTTTTTACCACCGGAAGCCGCCTCCGCCGGGGGTGAACTTGGCTTCCATGGCGTTGCGGTCCGTGGAGAATTCGATAGCGGATTCTTTTGTGATGTCTCCGCGGTTCACTGCTTCCACCAGCGCGTCGTCCAGGGTGATCATTCCCAGTTTGCGGCTGGTCTGGATGGTGCTGGGGATCTGGAAGGTTTTGTTGTCCCGGATCATGGAGCGGATCGCGGGAGTGCAGTGCATTACTTCGAAACATGCAACACGCCCGGTTCCGCCGGCTCTCGGTATAAGACGCTGGGATACAACGCATTCCATGACCTGGGCCAGCTGGGTCCTGACCTGCTCCTTCTGGCCTTCCGGGAACACGTCGATGATGCGGTCAATGGTCTGGGCGGCACTGGTGGTGTGCAGGGACGAGAATACCAGGTGACCTGTCTCGGCAGCGGTGATAGCGGTGGAGATGGTCTCCAGGTCGCGCATTTCTCCTACCATGATAACGTCCGGGTCCTCGCGGAGAGCCGCGCGCAGTGCCGTGGCAAAGTTTTTGGAATCCAGTCCGATCTCCCGCTGGTCCACCAGGGACTTGTCGTGGCGGTACAGGTATTCGATGGGATCCTCCAGCGTCAGGACATGGGAGTGGCGGTTCTCGTTGATCTTTTTAATAATGGCGGCAAGGGTAGTGGATTTCCCGCTTCCGGTGGGACCGGTGACCAGTACCATGCCGCTCTTTTTTTTGTAGAGGTCTATGACGGTCTCCGGAAGTCCGATAGCCTCCGCATCCGGGACCACCGCGTTCATCAGGCGGATCGCGCCGGCGTAGGAGCCTCTCTGCCGGTAAACATTCACGCGGAAGCGGCCGACGTCCGGAAGGCCGAAGGCGAGGTCCACCTCACCTTCTTCTTTCAGGACATTCAGGTCCTTTTCTTCCATGACACTGAACAAAAGCTTCTGGGTGTCCGGCGGCATCAGCCGCGGCTGCCCCTCCATGGGACGCAGCTTGCTGTTCACGCGGATGATGGGCGGCGTCGCCACGGCGACGTGAAGATCGGACGCCCCGGCTTCTTTCGCCTGTTTCAGCATTTCGATCAGGCTCGGATCTATCTGCGGCATATTTGCCTCCTCTGAAAATCTCCCGGGTGTCTAATTTCTCGCTTAATCGTGTCTTAGTTCTCGCTCAGTTCCTTCAGCAGTGTCTTCTGCTTCATGACCTCTTCATAAAGAGGCTGATAATCCGCCCCTGCCTCCGGATGACGGAGCATCTCCGTCAGTTTACTCACCGGCTCATAGATCGGCGTGAGGGAAAGGTTCCCGAGAACGCCTTTCAGGGCGTGGGCGGCTTCAAAGCCTGCCTTCAGGTCTCCGGCTTCCATCGCTTCCGAAAGCTTTCCGTAATTCTGGTCATTGACCACCATTCCCACGAGGCGCAGATAGAGCGCTTCGTTTTTCATGCATCTTCCAAGTCCTTCTTCCGTGTTGGCTCCGAACTTTTTGAGACCGTCTACTGTAAGCATAAGCACCTCCGCAAACCTTTATTATTAAAGAAACCATTCTGTTTTACCAAATAAACAATTCCATTTTACCGAGGATAATATAAAAAATCAACCGGATGAGGTCCTCAGTCCTTTTTAACACAGTCAATTAACAGACTTTTTGTGTTATAATCTATTTTGGACAGGAGGTTTCTAAATCTTATATGAATAATCAGAATGAAAACGGCCGGGGGATCCGGCTGCATCTGATCAATCTCCTTATGATCGCAGTGGCGTCGCTCCTGACCTTCGGACTTGTGTACGCCACCTGGGAGATCTCGGTCAGCTACGAGCAGATGCGGGTCGCTACAGACCGGTACATCGCCTGCGAGCAGGCCGCCGACAACCTGAAATCCGCCTCGGATTACCTCACCGAACAGGTGCGTCTTTTTGTCATGACCGGAGATGCGGAGAAGGTGCATAACTACTTTGAAGAGGTGAACATCTCCCACAGAAGGGACCGGGCCGTGGAGGAAGTCCACCTGAATCTGGCAGATTCCGTGGCGGAGGGACATCTGCATGATGCTCTCCTTCTCTCCGATGAACTGAAGGAGCTGGAGATCCAGGCCATGCGCCTGATCGTGGACGGCTATGGACTGAATGTCAACGATTTCCCGCGGGAGGTCCGGGAATGCGTCCTGCCCGAAGATCTGGCAGCACAGAAGCCCGCCCAGAAGATCCAGACCGGGCGGGACATGGTTTTTGACCGCACTTACCAGACTTACAAGGAAAAGATCGACTCCAAGGTGGCCCTCTGCATGGATGAGCTTGTGTCGGTGACAAAGGTCCGCCAGGAGAACAGCTCGAACCGTCTGCTCAATGTCCTCCGGAACCAGCACATCCTGATCGGCCTGCTGCTGGTCACCGTACTGGTCATCGTGTTCCTGACCACCTTCTTTGTCATCGTGCCTCTGCGGAAAAGCATCGATCGCATCCAGAAGCACCAGTACCTGCCCATGGCCGGTTCCTATGAATTCCAGTACCTGGCCCAGACCTACAACAGTATGTTCCGCAGCAGCCAGGCGCAGCAGAAGCAGCTGTCTTACGAAGCTACCCACGATGCCCTGACAGGGCTCTACAACCGAAGCGCTTTCGATACGTTCCGGGAGCAGGATCTGGGGGGCGATGTGACCCTTCTGCTGATCGATGCCGACAAATTCAAGGATATCAACGACAACTACGGTCACGCTGTCGGCGACAAGATCCTGATAAAGCTCGCCTCCACACTGCGGGACAGCTTCCGGGCAGAAGACTATGTCTGCCGCATCGGCGGCGATGAATTCGCGGTCATCATGGTACACTGCACCTCCGCCATGGAGGAACTGATCCGCGGAAAAGTAGCCCGGGCCAACGAGAAGCTGCAGGACACCTCCGACGGCCTGCCGCCCATTTCCATCTCTGTGGGCGTGGCGTTCAGCGACCGTCTGGCTCCCTCGGAAGATATATTCAAGGACGCGGACAAAGCCCTCTATAAGGTGAAAGAGTCCGGCCGGAAAGGCGTGGCGTTCTTCTGATCAAAACTATAAAAACCTCCCGCATATGTCTGCGGGAGGTTTTTTTAATTTCCGTATCGTGATTTCTGGTACTATTGCTGCTTCTGGATCGTGCTCTCAGGCATCTCGTACCACTCATCGCTCATATACTTCGGCGGAGTCTTGTCCTTCATCACACAGCGGACCGCGGCTCTTGCCTGGCCTCCGGTGGTACAGGTGAAGAGAGTCATATCCCACTCCCGGTTCTCCGGGACCGTCATCTCCTTGACAGCGGTAGGCTTCAGCGTCTCGATCTCCTTCACCTCATAGGTGTAGGTTGCGCCGTCCACAGCAAGGAGCCGGATCTCCGATCCTGCCGGGATCCACTTCAGGTTGCTGAAGTGTTTCCTGTAGTTGTGGGCGCAGATCACCAGGTCGTTCCGGTAGTAAGTGCCGGAATAGACGCAGGGAGCGCGCTTCAGTTTCTTGTAATCGCACTCGCTCATGACCGGAAGAGAAAGCCTGTAGAGGGGAACCTCAAGAATACCGATGAACTCTTCGTCTCCCAGCATGATAGTGGGCATCTTCCGGTTCGGGTCCTGGCTGTCCAGATAAGTGTCCCACATCAGGTCCTCGTCCGGGACATAGTTCTCCATTTCTCCGCGGAGCGCCTCGTCATAATACGCCGAATCCAGAGCCGCCAGATATGCGTCCCAATAGTTGTAAATGACCAATAAAAGGGCTGCCGCCAGCAGCAGCAGCCCCAGAATGATCGAGAATAAACCCTTCGTATTTCTTGCAGGTTTCATCTTATCATTACTCATGTTTTCATTCAGCCTCTTATCAGTGAGTTGTAACAGCCGCGGCTTTTCTTCTGCGGACGCCGGAGCCGATCAGGACAAAACCAGCGATGCAAAGGACCGGAACCGGCCACCAGAGCTGGCCCGTCTGGGGAAGACGGTTCGCGCCCAAGACCTCGGGGATAAGCGGATCCGCGTCTCTGGAAGCACCAAGGACGCTTCCCTGTGACGGGGGAGTATATCTCCGGGTGGGCGGGTTTCCGCCGCCGCCGGGCGGATTGTCATTGTGGGGGGGCGGCGTAGTGGATGAGCACTGGACCGGCTTCGGATTCACGGTGATGGTGAATTCCTCTGTCCCATCCTTCTGTACCTGATGTGCGTTGTAATTCGGCACAGAGATAATGACAGAGCCGACCGTGTAGGTCGTATCCCCGATCTTGAAGCTCGTTCCGTCTTTCTGCCGGATGAAATACACACCGCAGGCATCGATTCCGGAACCAATATTATAAGTCCTGTTCAGGTAATACTCTCTGACAGCGTTCCCCTGCTCATCGGTCAAATCGGCTGCCACCTCAAGAGAGCCGACATTCTTCTCATAGAACTGGATATATTCGTTGAGATCGGCGTTGTTGTTGCAGTTGTCAACCATTTCGTTCGCTTCCACATCAGGATTCGCGTTGCCGAGATAGCTGTACTCATATACATTAGTTGCGTCAGGGACCTCTACCACATCCGCGATCTTATAGATCTGCAGCGGAATGGTATTAGGGAATTTTTCCGAGCCCTTATATTCCAGACAGAGCTTATACGTAAAAGTATCCTCGATCACTCCACCCGGTATCACGGCTGGATGCTGTGGTTTCGTCAGCGCAGCCATGGCCGGCATTGCTGAGAACGCGACCATCGCCCCTGCCAGCATTCCGGCACAGGCCACCCTGATCAGCCGATGCCCCGCCTGCCGCAGAAGCTTCACTTCTGTTCTTTTCATAATCCTTTCCTCTCTAAAATAAGGTTAACCTGATACTCTCATTTCCCCAGAAACAATAAGCTAAGCATATTTTAGCATCAGCACTCTGTATTGTCAAACACAGGAAGCGTCACGATATAAGAAAAAAAAGGTAATAATCGAAAACGTTCTCATTTTCACTGTTATCTGAAGTCTTCCTTTATGACATTCCAGGCATTCTCCATGCTGAAATGCCGACGTATATACTGCTCCGCAGCGTTCTGCATTTCAGCCAGGGCAGACGTATCGCCGTAGAGTTTCAGGATCTCCTCAGAGAATATTTCCGCATCATCGGCAATGCGCATCACCGAAGAGGCTTCCGGAATGCCTTCGGCCCCTACAGAAGTGGTGACCACCGGGGCACCATAATACAGGGCTTCCACCACCTTGCCCTTAACGCCGGCGCCGTAGCGCAGCGGCACTGTCACGATGCGGCAGGTATTGTAGAGGGAACGGAGCTCTTCGTCGGAGACAAATCCTTTGATGATGATCCCGTTCTCCGGGTCGTTCAGTTCCAGGATCTCCTGCGGCGCCCGGGAACCGACCACATAGAAACACGGGACACCTTCCCGGACCTTCGGCCAGATCTCCTTCACGAACCAGAGCACGGCGTCCACGTTCGGCGGGTGGGCGAAGCCGCCCACAAAGAGGAGGCCCTCCCGCTTCTCATAGTCCGCGGCGCTGTGTCCGGCATCCGCCGCGGAAGCTCCTGCCTGTCCGGCATCCGCCGCGGAAACATCCGTCTGCCCAGCCTCGTCTCCCGGGAATTCGTCCCAGAGGTAGGCGGTGATGGCCTTCACCGGTATTGTTTTATCGATGCGGCGAATAGCGGCGCACTCCACTTCCGAGGGATAGTAGGACATATCCGCCTTGTGCATCAGGGAAAGCTCGATGGTCTTCCAGTACTCGGAGGACTCCTTGTGTTCCAGGTTCCCCGTCAGTTCGTATTCTCTCCGCTCCCGGAGGAAATGAAGGTCGTGTCCGTAGTAGATCACCTTCAGGCGGGTGCGGGACTGGATGAAATCGATATATTTTGACGCGATGTGCGGGCGGTTCAGGTACACGAGATGCAGGTCTTTTTCGTGGTGTTCGATCCACTCCCAGATGCCGGCCTGCATCTGCTGTCCGTAAAGAACTTCCACGCCCATCTGTGTGAGTTCCGTGGTGTAGGGTTCCTCATGGGCAAAGTTGTCGCCCAGGAACTTCACCCCGTAGCCCTGTTTCAGGAACATGCGGATATACTGCCAGGTAGTCCTGGAACCTGCGTCCCGGTCATAGGTGGGAACATAGTGATCCACCACCAGGATGATCTTCTTTCCCTGGCTCCGTTCCCTCGCACGGAAGGGATCGGGATTTCCGGTGTTCTCACTCTGCTTCGCCAGCTCATCCTTCCACTTTTCCTTCAGTTTTTCCGTGTTCTCCACCTGGTATCGCTTCAGTCCGGTCCCCTGTACATCGGTCCCGTTGGACACGCCCTCAAAGTGGATGATGACAGACTTCGGCTGGTATACGACGCGGTATCCGCGCCGGCGCACCTCAAAGGCCAGATCCGAATCTTCACAGTAGGCCGGGGCGTAGCGCTCGTCAAAGCCGCCGATCTCTTCCCAAAGACTGCGCCGGATCATAATGGCGGCGCCGGAAATATAGTCCACGTCCTTCACGTAGTTGAACTCCGGCAGCTCCGGATCCTGCAGGCGCCCGTAGTTCCACCCTGAGGCGTCGCTCCAGATGATGCCGCCCGCTTCCTGCAGTCTTCCGTCCGGATATACCAGCTTCGAGCCGGTCATGCCGATGGAAGGATCCTCTTCCAGAAGCTTCACGAGCCAGCTGCACCAGCCCTCCGTGACCTTGGTGTCATTGTTCAGGAAGAAGAGGTACTTGCCCCTCGCTTTCTTTGCCGCCTGGTTGCAGTTCCTGAGGAATCCCAGGTTTACTTCGTTGCGGCTGATGACCAGCCCCTCGGCAAAATGATCCAGATTCCTGGTGGCGTCGCTGGAAACATCGTCCGCGATGATCACTTCAAAGGGGATGTCTCCGCTGTGCTCCAGCAGGGACACAAGGCAGGCGTAGGTGTAGCCGATCTGGTTGTACACCGGGATGATGACGCTGACAACAGGCTGCGTTACCTCCGGGAATTTCAGCTTCCCGTGTTCGCGGTAGATGTCTCCGATGGCGAAGTCGCCTTCGATGAGATTGCGGCCCTCCGGCGTGGAGACAAGTTTACGGTGGCGCAGCGGATGCAGCAGCGCGTCCTTTTTGTAATCCAGTTCCTTACGCTCCCGGGATCCCTTCGGATATTTTCTGTTGAAAGCGTCGCCCGCTTTCCGGCGGAGCCGGGACAGGGCTGTCTGGTGTTTGTCAAGATAGGTCAGGGTCTTTCCCAGTTCGTTGTTCTCATGCCGCAGATTCTGGATGATGATCTCCAGATTGGTGACGTGGTTGTCGGTGAGACGCTTCACTTCCGTCATTTTCCGGATAGTGGTCTCCTTCTCCCGGAGCTCCGCCCGGAAGCCCTGGAGCCGCTCGTTGGCGATGCGGAGATCCCGCTCCGTCTTCTCGATCACGCTGCCGTCCCGGACCTCCACCACAAAACGGTCCAGATAGACGGACTGGTCGTCGCCCGCCACCCTCTGCTGGAACTCCTCTTCCATCTTCGCGAACCGGTCCGCCGCCGCTTCTCCGATGCCGAAAAGCTGCAGGAATTCAAGGCGGCTTCCCAGAGAAAGCACCTCCCGGTTCTGTTCATAGAAAGAAATGAGGGCCCGGTATTTCACAAATCCTTTGTCCGCCGGCTGATCCGTGACCCATTCGTAGTCGATTCCCGAGAGCTGTGTCTGGCCTGCCGCCGGGTTGGTCACGATGTTTTCGGCAGGGCCGGCAGCCGGGGTCACGAGGAAGTTGTCGAGAATAGAGTCCAGATTGTGGGCGCCGCCCGCCTCTTTGCCTCCTTCGGCTTCTGCGCCGCTTTCCTCCGGCAGCACCTGACGGAAGGCTTCTTCCAGAGTCTTAACCAGCGGTGCGCCGCCGAGGATCTTTTTCGTCATCAGAGCCCCGAAGGACTCTCCTGTGATCCAGGGAAAGGCGGCGGTCCTTCCGTCCTCGGAGATGCGCGGTTCTGCGTACAGGACTCGCTCGTCTGCGGGCTTTTCCTCCTGCTCGGCGCAGAGGATCCGGAAGCGCTTCTCAAAATCGCGGATATGCGGGATCCCTGCATCACTCAGGCAGCTTTTTTCGACGGCATAACCCTCTTTTGTCTCGCGGATCACCGTCTTCAGCTGATATTCCTCCCGCCGGTTGCGGTTATACTTTACAAAGACCGCACTGTCCGCCGGCCCGGAGGGTCCGGGCTGTACAGAAGCTCCGGTCTGGCCGGAGGGGCCGGCTGTCCAGAAGAACAGGAAGGCGTCCGCGAACTGCGGATATATTCCGTCGCGGCACACTTCATCATACTTCGCGCCGATATCGATGGCCAGATAGGCCGGGAACCCGTAGGCCGGAATGACGCGTGAAAGTTCTCCCGCCTCCGGAAGCCTTCGGTCGGAATAAATTGCGGAGGGAAGGGCCCGCATGGGCTCAACGTAATACCTGGTCAGGACACCGGATGCCCCGGCAGCCGGACCAACAGCGGCCGAACCCGCAGCAGGAGCACACAGCAGCGCTTCCAGCGCCTCGCGGCTCATGGAATTCTCTTCCCGCTCCGCCCCGGCAAAGGCGCGGACGCCGTAGGAATTGTCCGCGGCAGCGATCAGGACACCGCCTTCCGCCAGAAGGCGCTTTGCCGCTGCCACGGCCGCAGCGTCATCCTTCTTCAGAGTGCCGTCGAACAAAATATAATCAACACGCCGGTCCGCCTGGATGTCCTCCAGCGTTCCGCAGAAGTATTCCGGGGCATTATCGGGGCTTTCAGTGTCCCTGGTATTTTCTGCATTTCCTGAAAGGCGCAGCTTCACAAAGTCCAGCAGTTCCGGATCCGCTTCCTGCACCGTGACCTTCAGTCCCTTGTTCAGAAGCATCGGCGTCAGGGATCCGGCGCCGCTGCCGGCCTGCAGGAGGGATGCTCCCTTCCGGAAGGAAAACCACTCCAGCAGCCCTTCTCTCCGGTCAGAAAACACCCGGAGATTCTCCAGTGCCGGGTATTCCGTGAGAAGCGCCTTGGTGTCGCCGCCGAAGCGCCGGCATAAACGTTTCAGTTCGTCTGTTCTTTCGCTCATTTCCTGTCTTCCTGACTTTCCAGCCTCAGCTTTACTTCCGATTCCATATCATAGACTCCCACAGTATTCTTGTTGGAGATCACGGTGAGACTTGCCACGTTGTAAAGCCGGTGGTAGACCACGTGCTCTCCGTTCTCGTATCCGGTGCAGCTCATAGACAGAAGATACTCGCCGCCCTGCAGCGTCATCTTCTGGGTAAATCTCACCTCGTAGGTATCGCCCGCTTTCACCGGCTTCACGTCGCACCCTTCAAACATAGTGTTGGTGCCGCTCAGATCCGTCCCTTTCTTGTCGCGGATCGTGTAGGTGAAGATGGGCATGGCAATGGGCGCATGGAAGCGGATGATCTCCCGGATCGTGAACATTTCTCCCTTCAGGAGGAGGTTTGTCACGTTGCCGTCTTTGTCCAGCATTCCAAGATCCAGAAACTCCGCCCTGCGGTCTCCGTACTCCTGCACATCAGGGTTCAGAGTCATCTTCCTCTTCATCAGGGGCATGCCGAAGTATCCGTTCTCCGCCCCGGAAACGCTGTCAGTTCCGGCCCCGTCCCCCGAACCGTCTCCGATTCCGGACGTGCCGGTTCCAGATCCTGCCGTAGCGCTCCCAGAGGCGCCGGCTCCGCTTTCCTGGCCGTTTCTCTCTGTCAGCGCGTTCTCCAGATCGTCCATCTGGTTCGCCAGGATCTTTTTATAAAGATCCACCATTTCGCCGGCATCGCCCTCGGCGACGAACTTCCCGCGGTTCAGGAGCACCACCTTGTCGCAGTACTTGATGATGCTGCCCATGTCGTGGCTCACCATCAGGATCGTGGTGCCGTTCTTCATCATCTGCTCCATCCGGGCGTAGCACTTCGACTGGAAAAAGACGTCGCCCACGGACAGCGCCTCGTCCACGATCAGGATCTCCGGTTCCACGTTGATGGCCAGCGCGAAGGCGAGGCGGACGAACATGCCGGAGGAATAGGTCTTCACCGGCTGATTGACGAACTCCCCGATATCAGCGAACTCCAGGATATCCGGGATCTTTTTGTCCATCTGCTCCCGGGAGAAGCCCATCATGGTGCCGTTCATGTAGATATTTTCCATGCCGGTGTAGTCGGAATTGAAGCCGGCTCCCAGCTCCAGAAGCGCGGAAATGTTGCCGTCCACCTCCACCGTGCCGGTAGTAGGCGTCAGGACGCCGGTGATGATCTTCAGGATCGTTGATTTTCCGGATCCGTTGGTGCCGATGATCCCCACCGTCTCGCCTTTCTTCACTTCAAAAGACAGCTTGTCCAGCGCGAAGAAATCCTTGTGCAGCTTCTTTTTCGTGAGGCTCAAGGATTCCTTCAGGCGGTCGATGGGCCTGTCGTAGAGCTGATATATTTTAGTGACCTCCCGGACGGAGATCGCGAGATTACTGTCCATATGAACTCTCTATGCTTTCTTAGTGATATTTGCTCCCGTCTTGGTCACAGGACATCGGAAAAATGAGGTCTCAGTTTCCGGAACACCCGGAGCCCCAGGATGAGCACCAGGATCGTCACCGCCCAGTAATAAACGGTCAGCGTGGGCCGCTGCCAGAACCAGTTCCCGGCGAGCATGCTGTCGCGGAATCCTGTCACGATGTAGTACACGGGGTTGATCTTCAGGATCTGTTCCAGAATGGCAGGCCGGTTCGGGAACATCACCGGATCCCACATGATGGGCGTGAGCCACATGCCGAACTGGAGGCAGATGCTGACGATCTGGGCCATGTCCTTGAAAAAGACATTGATGGCCGAGGTGATGAAAGTCATTCCCAGGATCAGCGCCGAAAGCGCGAAGCTGTAATAAATGATCTGAATCCAGGTGGGCATGGGAAGCTTCCCGTAGCAGAAAAACATGGCGATCATGATCATCACGAAGATGCCGTGGATCACCGCGCAGGAAAGAAGCTTGATCACCGGCAGCACTTCCACATTGAACACCACCTTCTTTACCAGGTAATGGTACTCCTGCAGACAGGAGGTCCCGGTGTTCAGCGCCTCGTTGAAATAGAACCAGGGGACGATGCCCGGCACCAGCCACAGGACATAGGGCACTCCCGGGAAGGGCGGCACGCTCTTGAAGCCCAGCTGGAAGATCATAAAGTAGATAAGGACCGTGACCACCGGCTGGACGAACATCCAGACCACGCCGAAATAGGACCCGGCGAAC
The DNA here is from genome assembly GCA_017449925.1 of Stomatobaculum sp. The sequence continues at coordinate 45,742 of JAFSYO010000171.1, read as the reverse complement.
CGCTTTTTAAAATCCGATTTCGCCAGCTCCCAGATCAGCTTCCGTGAAGCTGTGATCTCACTGATCAGCTGCAGTAGTGATTTCATAAATAGTACTTCCTGTAGTTCCTATAGTTCTGTTATTCCTGTGTTTCCTGTATTTCCAAAGCTGGTCCTGCAGACCGCGGGATTCTTTTTCAGATCCTCATGCAGGCCAGAGTAAAAATGCGGAGCAGGGCAAATACATCCATACACAAAAATGTAAAAAGGATTCCGCGGGAGATGTCCCGTTTTAAAACGACAGTATTGTTCCTGAGAAGCATCAGGAGCATCGGCAGGACCGGAAGGAAATAGCGGCCCTGGATGCCTTCTATGATCAGGGAATCCCTTCCCGTCCAGGAAACCAACATGGCCCCGGCGGTGAGAAGCATGATGCCCGCCGCCACTGCCGCGATCCAGATCCGTTCCTTCGGGCCGGGATAGGGCTGTTGTTCCTGTTGGATTCCGGCCCCTTGTGTCCGTTTCGTTACGTTTCCGATTCCAATCTTCGTTTCGTTTCCGGTCTCAGTCTTCATCGCCAGAAGCAGCAGCCCCAGCAGGAACAGCTCGGCAAGGAAAAACGGAATTCCCAGAAGCGGGTCCAGATTTCCGAGCCTCATACCCATCATGTCGCCGATCATCTCGCCGCTCTGCTGTGAGAAGGTACTGCAGACCATGCGGAAGATGAAAAAGGGGCGATGCAGCAGTTCCGAGACAGTATATCCGCTCCTGAGCACCTCTCCTTCCCCGGTGACCACAGCCCCTTCCGTAATGACCTGTCCTGTGGTCCCTGAGATCGTACCAGCCGCTGCCGCGTCTGCCTGGGAGGCTGCCGCGTAACCGCGGATAATGGATGCATTTACCGCGGCAATGGACGCCGCGGAGACTGCCAGAAGAATACAGAAGCTTACTGCTTTGATAAGGATCTGCCGTTTCCTGCGGTCTCCTTGTCCCGTGCCGGTCCCGCCGGCGGCAAAAGAAAATCTGTCCGCCGGGATCAGTAGATACAGGAACACCAGACAGGAATAGACCATCTTGCAGGGAGAAAGCGCCGCTGTCAGCACACACAGAAGAAGGTAGCTGCGAATCCCCACATTGGCTGCGTTCCTTTTATCCTGTTTTGCTTTTGCCGCGTTATCTTCTTTTCCGTATGCCAGGCGTAGAATTTCCGCGCAGAGCAGGAAGGAACACCCCATAATACCTGCGTCATAGGACATGGAAGCGGCGAGGTGGAGCGTCATGGGGAGCAGCCCCACGCCGCACAGGATCTCTTTCCCGAAGGGGAGTCTGTGTACTGCCGCTGCCATGAGAAAAAGAAAGGCCAGAAGATTCAGGAACCGGGCCGCGAACACGAGGCTGAGGGCGTTTCCGTCCGCGATCCGCACCAGGGCCATTCCGGCAGCCTGGGGAAGATACATTACAGGAGTGGTCCGCACGTCAGCCAGTCCGGAAGAGACCATCCCTTCCTGCTTCGGATACCGCAGATCCCAGTCCGCGATGGTCCGGTAGGTAGTATTTCTCACCGGGTTTCCGAGGACCTCCGCCGGAGGCTCGATATCGTCCATGATCTCGGGCGTCTTTACGCCGGACAGATCCTCCAGGGGGTAGTCCTCCGCCCGGACTGCCGCCAGCCCGGAGGCAGGCATCAGATCATTCTTTCCCAGCATGCGGGAGGAAAGGCGGTATGCCGTCAGGTAATGACTCATTTCATCCGGCGCGGAAAGGCCCGGCATGACAAATATAAAGAGGACGCCGAGGAAAAGACCTGTCACGAAATAAATCCTCGGGAGACTGATCCGCTTCCCGAAAATAATAATTCCTGCCGCAGCCACGCCAAAAAGCACCGCCGGCAGAAGCAGGGCATAGAGCTTCAGCGGAAGCGGATCCCCTGTCTGCAAGGCGATGTCTTTTATCTGCATCGCGTAATAAAGTCCGGCGGCAAGCACCGGAACAATGCCGTAAACCGGCAGGAACCTGTTTTTATTCATGTGTCAGTGCCTGTTCGTGAGTTATTGACTTTCAGAATTCTCCTGTCTTTTCAAGGTGCCGTTCTGCGCCGAAGCTTCCAGCTTTTCCAGGGCTTCGTTCTGCGCCAGGATCTTCAGTTTCTCCTCCAGCAGAGAAAGCTTGATGCTCATGGAAAAAACTTTCAAAAGAAGCAGGGCAATGACCACAAGGAACAGGAGGTTCGCAGGAGACTGCATCCCCAGCAGTCCAGTAAAGAAGTACAGGATCCGCGGAACAATGGCAAGCAGGATCAGAAGGAAGGAAAACAGGACCCAGAAGACCGCGTCTTCGATCTGCATTTTTGCCTTGCGGATGCGGCCAATCACTCCTGCCGTCGCAAGGATGGATACGATGATCAGCAGTGCTCTCAATGTCAGAGTCACGGTGCGCCTCCTTTCTTAGTCCGGATCACGGTGTGCCTCCTTTCAGTTTTTCCTTCACGCGGAAAGACTGGATGAACAGGATGGAGATCAGGGTCCTTGTCATGTAGCGGACTGCGTTCATGGGCGTGAGATAACTGACGCCGGCGGTGCGCTCATCCATGACAGCCTGGACCTCCGCCACTTTTGCCCCGTTCTTCACCAGCCAGCACACTGTATCAGGTTCCGGCGGATAGTTGATCTGGTTCGCGAAAAGATGGATCATCCGTCTGTCGTACATCCGCATCCCGGAGGTGGGGTCCGACAGCGCCGCGCCTGAGGACAGGCGGATAGCCGCGGAGATGATCCTGCTCCCCAGCATCCTGAGGCTGTGAGGCTTTTTTTCAGTCACGAAGCGGGAGGCGATAACGATGTTATAGCCCTCTTCCATCTTTTCCCGCATGGGGGCGATAAACTCGGCCCGGTGCTGCCCGTCGCCGTCGAACTGCACGGCATAGCGGTAGCCTTTCCGGTCCGCGTACTTCATTCCGGCCTGGAAGGCTCCCGCGAGTCCCAGGTTTACCGGCAGGTCCAGAAAACAGTACCCGTTCTCACGGCAGATCTCCGCCGTCCGGTCTCCGGACCCGTCGTTCACCACGACATAATCCAGCTCCGGATAATTCCGGATCAGATCGTCCACCACCCGGCTGATATTTGCCTCTTCGTTGTATGCAGGTATGATGACCAATACCTCATTCATCTCTTTTATCTCCTGCGGTCTCCGGCCGCCCGGCTGTTCCGGTATCCTTCTCAGTCTCCGGCCCGGCTGTTCCGGTTTCCTTCTCAGTCTCCGGCCGCTCGGCGGTCTCCCAGTAGCTGCGGTTGCCGCTGATGCGCTTCACCAGCGACATCGGAAGCTTCCTGTACGCTTTGCCCAGCCGGTAGCCAAGATACTTGCATCCCGACGTCCAGACAAGTTCGGGGATCAAGTCCGCCCGGCCCTGTTTCCGGAGCCATTTTGCGGCGTTCCAGACCATTTTTATTCCTTCGGACTCCGATATAATGCCTTCGAACACCTCCGGGTGTTCTACCTGGGACACCGCCAGGTCAAAGTTTCTCTGCAGCTGCTGTCTTCCCGTAAAGTGATGGGAATGGATCACCCGGGCATTGGCGCAGTACCGGACGGCATATCCCGCTTTCAGAAGTCCGGCGCAGTAGATCATGTCCTCATTGAAGATGGTGCGGTTTGCAAATCCGCCCCGGCGGTCAAAAACAGAACGGTCATAGGCCGCGCAGACATTGGAGGCGAACCAGGTCTTGATCCCCAGTTCCGGCAGGTCCGACATGGTCTTGACCCTGCTCCTCGGCCCGTAATTGAAACCGCGGGAAAACCGCTCGATCGGGTCTGCATTCCTGCCCGCCAGCTGACGCGCATAGCACATCCTGACTTTTCCCTTCATTCCTCTAAGAAGGTCCTCCAGAAGATGCCTGTCCTGGGGTACCGCGTCCTGGGTCATCAGGACAAAGTACGGCGTCGTGGAAAAGCTGACGCCCAGGTTCCTGGTCCCGCCGTGGTCGAAGTCGGCTTTTTTCAGATGATGGATCTCGTACAGATCAGCCGCGCCGGTCTTCCGAAGCTTCGCTGTTCCCTCCGCCATTTCCCACAGCGATTCTTCCGTATTCATCAGAATGATCCTGTGGGGTCTCACCGTCTGCTTAGCCAGCCGGTCCATCAGCTTAAAGAAGCGGTCATCCGGGCGGTACACCGGGATGATGACATCGACCGCCTTCGTCATGGCATCGACCGTCTTCGTCACGGCATCGACCGATTTTACCTTTGGTTCAGCGCTTTCGTTGGCCGGCATCGCCTTCAATTCTTCAGTTGTGGGGGTATATAGCGAAGTCTTCATCTGCACTCCCCTGGGTTTATTGATATGCCTCAATATAATGAGATTATGTCAACTAATCATCTTACCTTTGGGGCTATTTCGGCTAACTTCTGATTTGCACTCCCTGCCTTATCTAAGTATCAAGGGAGTGCATTTCATTACTTTCGCATATAGCCCCAGCTATCTTCTAAAAAGAGAAAAACTCAAGTGTTTCTGCCTGTTTTCCTGCCCTGGCCAGGGAGTGCATTTCGCTACTTCCGCATATACACCCAACTGCCCCGCCGAAAACAGATTGCCTGGCCCCAACTGCCCCGCCGAAAACAAATTAGTTTGTATTTTCAATTTTCCCTGTCATAAGCGCAGCGAGGGCGAACAGGCCCGCCAGCACCGCCATGACGATCAGGTAGGAAAGGGCCGCGCCGGGAATGCCCCGAAGCTGCACCAGACGGTCAGAAAGGATCTTCGCAAAAAGCGTGGTCCCGCAGTAGATAAGGAAGATCAGTTTCTGTCTGCCGAAAATCACCAGAATATAGTATAGCAGATTTAACAGCGCGTAAAAACCACCACCGAGGATCACCATGACCAAGGCTCCGCGGTAGGCCTGCAGCGCCTGTCCTGCAGTTTTTCCGACGAGGAAGGAAAGGACGGGGATGCCCATGAGCCACGCGGCTGCCATTCCCAAGGCAGTGAGGGCTGCGATGAGGGCGCAGATCTTCAGCACCAGGCTCCGGAAATGCGCGCTGTCCCCGCGGTCCCGGTCCCCGGAAAGCAGTGTCAGCACCGGCCGGATCACGAAGTTCGCCATGAGGTTGATGACGGAGGTCGGGATGAAGATCGTGGTGTAGTAACTGTTGTCCGCGTCCGTCATGAAGCGGTTCACGGCGTACTTTGAGGCGGCAAAAATGTAGAGATCAAGAAATGCCGCGAGGAACAGCCACAGGCTCTCCCGGAACAGTTCCGCCGAGCTTCCGCCGCGCACTTCGTACCGAAGTCCGGGAAACGCAGTCAGAGGACTGACGCAGAACAGCAGGATCCCGGCCGCCTGACCCAGCACCGCCGCCGTACAGGAAAGGACCAGGTCCTTTGTCAGGAACATGACCAGGGAGAAAAAGAACACCGAGACCAGGGTGCGGAAAGCATTGCTTTTTCCGGTCAGGTCCAGGCGGCCCTGCCGCTGGAATTCCGAATCGAAGCAGTCGGCGAAGCCGTCCAGAACTTTGTAGACCACCATGAGGAGAAGCACTGTCCTGGCCATGCCGCTTTTGGAAAACAGAAAAGCATAGCATAAAGCCGCGGCCAATGAACCGGCACAGGTCATGTACCGGAAGCGGCGGTATTCACCGAAGCTGTGGCGTCCTGCCGTGTCCGTGACCTGCAGGGGACGCATGCCGAAATAGGCGCCGATGTACATCTGCTGTCCAAAGGTGGAGAAAGCAAAGAAAAAGATGCCGCCGGCATCTGCCCCCAGGACCCTTGTCACCAGGGCGCCGAGAAGCATGCTGGTCAGCGCGTAGACCGCGCTTCCAACTGTGTTCCAGAGAACATTTCTGCGGGCGGCGTTTCCCTCACCGCCCAGTAGAATTCTGTTCCAACTGTCTCTCATCTGCTTCTCTTCCTTCTCTTCCGTTCTTACTTCTCCGCGAACAGGCGCACCTCCAGGTTCACCGCCGCGTAGAACAGTTTCGTCACGAGTTCCTGCAGGGAATTGATCCCCAGGTATTCCTTGTAGTAGTAAAGGGTGCTCTTCTCGCGGAGCTTCTGCCTCTCCAGGAGCTTCCGGTAGCTTTTCCCGATGGTCCCGGCATGCCTGTGCATGAAGAATGAATCCGTCAGGAGCGCTGTGCGGTATCCCAGCAGGCGCATTGCATGGCCCAGCATATATTCCTCTCCGTAAAGGAACACATTCTCATCGTACCCGCCCGACTGCAGGAACTTTCCCGTATCCACAAGGAGCAGGGAACCGGGCACGCAGTCCACCGGCACCAGCTTCCGACCGATGTAGCGCCAGCGCGGATAATGCAGAATGCCCGTAAAAACGCGCCGGCTCACAGGGCCCGACTCCAGAAGGTCGTACAGCCAGGGGCGCAGGGGCCACGCGGCAGCGCCGGTAAGAACGTTCTCCCGGGTGCCGGGGATGCCGGCCTTCACCGGCAGGTTCGGGTTTACCATGACGGGGGCGATGACGCCAAGCTCCGGGTGCTCCTCCATACTGCGGACCAGGGCGGCTGCGCACTTATCCGAGAACTCCGCGTCCGGGTTGGCGATCAGGCAGTACTTCGCCCGAAGCATTTCGGAGGCAAGGCGGACCCCAAGGTTATTGCCGGCCCCGTAGCCTCCGTTGGTCTCTGACTCAAGAAGGGTCACCTTCCCGCCCACATATTCCGTAAGCCTCGCCACGCTGTCATCGGTGGAAGCATTGTCCACTACCACCACCGCATCCAGGCTTTTGTAATCGCGGATCCGCCTGATCTGGGCGATCGTCGTATCCGCGTCATTATAATTAAGGATGATACAAGCTGTTTTCATGTTTTTTCTCCTGCCGCGCTTTTCTCTCTGCGATGCATTTCCGGATATATGCCTTGCTCACTGCCGCCCGGATACCGGGGAACACCAGTGTGACAAGGTCCATTCCGTGGTACAGGAGAAGGAAAAGTTCCTTCCCTTTCTCCTTCGGCGTTCCTTTCCAGGGCGTCATTTCAAGATAACGCTCGTAGGCTTTGCCGTAGTAATTCAGGGCGCCTGCGCGCCAGGGCCGTTCGTCGCCCGCGTAGTGGATCACCGCCGGGTAACGTTTCGCTTTCCGGAAGACTTTCTCCGGGATACGCCGGTAGGAGGGCTGCATGCGGCACAGCGTGTCGAAGCGAAAGTAACGGTAGTTCGTGAAGAAGTTCCACCTGGGGGAAAGGGTACGGATGCGGCCCTTCAGCAGGCCGTTCAGGGCGTCCTGATCGTTGAACAGGCTTTTTTCCGCAATGCCGGCGTAGTATTTCAGGACTTTCCTCGTCAGGTCTTCCTCCCGCCAGCGCTTCAGATCGATCAGCAGGACACCGGCATTGAAGTAAGGCTCCTCTTTCCGGATGTCAAGATACTGCTTTACTTCTTCGTAAATGGTCGGCTCCTGGACCGCAGCCATGACAAAATCCGCGCCGGCATGGCCCGCGCTTCCGCCCGCTCCGAGCTTCGTCTCCCAGAGACGGTGAAGAGGCTTCAGAACCACGGTGTCGCAGTCAAGGTACAGCACACGGCGCATTTCACGCGGGAGCATCTCCCCGACAAAAAGACGGCCCATGGTGCTGATGTCGAAGCTGCCCGTATCCACAGAGTCCGGCACTTCCGTAGTTCCTGCGGCGGCCTTCATGGCCTCCGTAAACCGTCTCTCCAGATTTTCCAGCGCCAGAAAATGGATCTCCCGCCCAAAATCCCGGGCGATCTGCTTCAGCCTGCCGCGGGATCCGGGCGTGATCCCTGTATCCAGCACAAAAACCTCCAGGCGCTCCTCCTCCGCGTTGCTGTCATACAGCGAGCAGATGGAGACCCCCAGATGCCGCGCGTAATTCTCATTCGATACGTAAACTATATTCATTCGTGCCTCACAGGACCGGATGCGGCCCGGTTTCTACTTTTACTTGACCCGCTGCTTTACCGCTGCTTACTTATCCTTTTTCTTTGTTTTACTGTTGGGTCCGAAGGTGAGCGAATTAACAGTCGTTCCAACGCCTCCGCCCAGGTTCGAGCTCGCAGTACGCTTCTCGGTATAGGTGCTGAGCGGCGGACCGCCATCCTTCGTCCTCGTGTAACGATACGTCTCTGCCCCGTTGACGATGACCAGTTTGTCCGGTCCCTCCAGCCTGCATTCCAGGGTTTCCCCTTTAAACCCCGGGGAATAGAGGAAAAGCCGGTTGTTCTTCAGATCCGCCTTATAGCTGTCCACTTCCAATCCGTCGGACAGTTTCCCTTCCTTTTCCCCGTAAGCTACAAACTTCTCCTTATTATAGCCGATTCCGACCGTCTTTTTGTTGCCGCCGGTTCCTTTCCAGAATCCTTCGAATTTCCCGAGGCCTCTTTCCCCGACCTCGACGTAAATATCGACCTGTTTCTGGCCGGTCATCTCCGGAAGCTCGATTTTGCCCCAGAGTTCCTCAACATCCTTGTCCCACCTTCCTGAGGCACGGAACATGATCCGGTCGGGAGCCCCCATCATCAGGTAATGGTAGTAAGTGCAGGAGTAAACAATGTCACAGTCCTTGGCATCCTCAATGGCGGTCGGGATGAAGCCGGGAAGATAGGGGTAGTACTTTTCCTTACTGTTCTCCCAGGGTTCCTTGAGCATGGGAAGGAACTGGGGCTCCATCTCGACTTTGCCGCCGAAGCGCATGGTGGTTCGCAGGTTTTTGTCATCATATTTCATGCCGCGCTGGAACTTCAGCTCCTGGTTCTTCTTCACACTTCTCCAGTCCTTGCAGTAAACGGATTTCTGGAACGGTTCCCCGTTCCGGAGCGACAGATCCCTGACATGGAAAACAAGCATGGTGTTCAGGACGGGCAGAAACTCCTTTTCCGCTTTTTTTAGAAATTCTTTGCGGCCCTCCCGGGCCATCTTCTCCAGGGCGCCGAGCAGCTGCTTCTTCGTGTCGATCTTAATGTCCGTGACGAATTCCTGGCACAGCTTTTTCCGCTCAACCTGGCTGGTCGCGGGCATGCCGTCCGGGTATGTCTTCTTGAAATACTCCTCCACATAACTGTCTCTCACCTTGTCCGGCATATCCCAGAAAGCATGAGCATAACTATAAAGAAACTCTTCCATAACGACCCCCAGTCTCTCCGGCTGATCGGCGTAAAGTTTGAGGATCGTATAATAGGCTTTGTCAAATCCCTTGAAGCCGTCCTCCCTGCCGCCCAGACCTTCTTTATTCACGACGGCGGCAAGTTTCTCGAATTCGCTGTCATCCATGCTGAGGGGCTGTTTCATCAGGACGCTGAGGTATGATCGTTTGTACCCCTCTTTTACGGCATCAGAGCCGTAGTCCAGCCGTATATCGGAAACCTCGCTGTAGAACGCGCGGTATATGTCTTTGATGGTGGGCTTCTCCTTTTTGCCCCATGTGCCGCTTTCGGAAAGATTGTGGTACAGGCCGGTGCCAAGCCAGTAGATCAGCCCTGCGCCCGCCATTATGGGATTTGAGAAAAAGACGCCCGTGACGCCGATGGCGGCTCCCGTAATTTCCGGGAGATTGTTTTTTACGGATTCCATAAGGGCTTTCGGATACTGCTCATTTCCGAGCAGAGCCTCCTCCTTCACCTTGCACCCGATCATCACCGTGTCCCAGGATGCCAGAAAGCCGGACAGGTAATTGGGCTTCGTGCTGTCCTGAAAGCCCTCGTATATTGTTACTGAGTTGTCTACGGCCCCGGTCACGCCGAAGAGCCTTGACGTATAGGTGTTGAGACTTTGTGCCTTCCGGTAAAACTCCACTTCGTCGCTCCGCTCGTTCAGGGCCTTTAAGGTCCGGTCCACCTTTCCCACGTCTTCGAGGGATATCTTTTTGTACATGTTGAAGAGATTGTCCCTGTGGATCTTCACAGGTTGTCTCATATTGATGTGTTCGCGCTGATACACCTCCATGAAGATGCCGGAGTCCAGTTTAAATTCCTTTTCTTCCTTCAGCTTCTTCAGTTTCATGTCCTTGGGGTCGAAAACATACTCCTTTGCCCCCACAAGCGTAAAGTGGTCGATGAAGACAGTGTCGCTCTTTCCGTCCGGCGCCGGCTCGCTGTACGCGTCCTCCCAGCGTCCGACCTCTTCATTGAACCAGATGAAGCCTGACGCTCCAGCGTTCCCTTCCTCCCGGGGGATCGTGATCTCCACGTCCGAGGAAAACTCATGCTGTCCAGAGGCAAGGGAAAAGTCGTAGCACTTGACGGACCACCCTTCCTCGCCTTCCCTGAGCACCGGCAGCTCCTTCACGATGAGCCTGTCCTCCCGGGACTCCAGGTTCCATCCTTTCAGATCCACGCGGATGTCCCCGAGAACTGCCGTCGGATCGCTGATGCTCACATCCGCGGTCATCACGGGAGCATTTTCCAGGTCCTCCTTGCTGTACCGCAGCTGAATGTCTTCCGTTTCCGTCGGCAGCTTTGCGGCGGTGCTGTCATCGTAGCGGTACTGGTACCAAGGATCATCCGGACCGACTTCCACTTTCTTAAGGTCAGACCAGTCGTCCTCTTCGAGCAGACCAGGGATCTCCTGCGGTCCCCGCAGAAATCCGGGAGTTATGAAGGCTGTGACCACGAAACCCACCATAAGGACCAGGGGGATCAGGCATCCGCCTTTTTTTCCGCTTTTTCCGTTTTTGCTGCTTTTAATCTTTCTGCCTTTTTTGCCGCGGCCCCCCTGCTCCTCCGGGAAAGAATCGGGCGCCGGGGCAGGCATGGGAAATACCGGCCCCCCGCCCGACGCCGGGGCCGCTGACGAAGAATCCTGCGGTATCATCTTGCCGCATTTTGGGCAGAACCTTGCCTGGGGATCCAGTTTTGTTCCACAGGCAGGACAGAAATTCGCCATTTGGTTCATCTCCTTTTTAAAAAAAGAGGACCCCTGGAGAAGGAATTTGAGGGGTCCTCTTTTTCATCTCAGTAGAACAGCCGGTTCACTGCGGAGAAGATGCCCCGCAGGGAAGCTCTGGTGATGTTGGAAGAGATTCCTACGCCGTAGGTGGTATTGCCGCTGGATACATCCAGGACGTGGATGTAGGAAGCAGCCTGGGCGTTGGAACCGGAGCGCAGGGCGTGCTCGGAGTAGTCCAGGACCTTGATCTGGATGCCCAGGGTCTCCTCCAGGCCGTGCTGAATGGCGTCGATGGGGCCGTTGCCCACACCCTCAAAGTACTTTTCCTCGCCGTGATCCGTGTAGGTGCACTTCGCAAGGGTCGCGAAGGAGCCGTCGGCAAGCTCGGTGTCCGTGATCTGGCACTTCCGGAAATGGATCGGTTCCTTTTTGTCGATGTAGTTCGTCTTGAACTCCGCAAAGATCTGTTCCGGCGCCACCTCGCCCTGTTTCTCGGAGATGGCCTGGATCACATCCGCGAATTCCTTGTGCATACCCTTCGGCAGATGGAAGCCGTAGAAGGTGTCCATGATGAACGCTACGCCGCCCTTGCCGGACTGGGAGTTGATGCGGACCACCGGCTGGTACTGGCGTCCGATATCGCTGGGATCGATGGGCAGGTACGGGACCTCCCAGTAAGGATTCTTCCGCTCACGCAGCGCCTGCATTCCTTTGTTGATGGCGTCCTGATGGGAGCCGGAGAATGCGGTGAAGACCAGTTCGCCCGCATAGGGATGTCTCGGGTCGATCTTCATCTTCGTGCAGCGCTCGTAAACTTCAGCGATCTCCTTCTCGTTGGAGATGTTCAGGTGCGGCTCGATGCCCTGGGAGAACATGTTGTAGGCCACTGTCAGGATGTCCACGTTTCCGGTGCGCTCGCCGTTTCCGAAAAGCGTTCCCTCCACGCGGTCCGCGCCGGCAAGGATCGCCAGCTCCGTCGCCGCCACGCCGGTGCCCCGGTCGTTGTGGGGATGGATGGAAACAATGATGCTGTCGCGGTTCTTGAAGTGCTTGATCATCCACTCCACCTGGTCAGCGTAGACGTTCGGGGTGTTCATTTCCACCGTCAGCGGCAGGTTCAGGATCACCGGGTTCTCCGGCGTCGCCATGCCCCACTCGTCCATCACAGCCTCGCAGACCTCCAGGGCGAAGTCCAGCTCGGTCCCCATGAAGCTCTCCGGGGAGTACTCGAGGATGATGTCATCTCTCCCGAATTCCTTCATGTACTTCTTCACCAGCTTCACGCCGTCAATGGCGATCTGCTTGATGTCGTCCCTGGAAGCGTGGAACACCACATCCCTCTGCAGGGTATTGGTGGAATTGTAGATGTGCATGATGGGATGCGGGATGCCCTCGATCGCCTCAAAGCTTCTCTTGATCAGGTGCTCTCTGCACTGGCTCAGGACCTGGACATGGACATCGTCCGGGATCATCTTCCTGTAGGAAAGCTGGCGGAGGAAATCGAACTCGATCTGGGAAGCCGCCGGGAAACCGATCTCGATCTCCTTGAAGCCCAGCTTAAGAAGCAGGCTGAACATCTCCATCTTCTCTTCCACGACCATGGGCTCCACCAGAGCCTGGTTTCCGTCGCGAAGGTCCACGGAGCACCAGATGGGTGCTTTTTCGATCTGCTTATTCGGCCATTCTCTTTCCGGATAGTCAACTACAGGGTTCCGCTTATATCGTTCAATATGGTACATAATGTCTCCTTTTCGACTTAGGGGTATTATATTCGGTTTTCAGCCGCGATGATTCCACGGACATGTATCTCTTCGGAAGACCTCACCCCTGTAGTCGGTCTGTCGCCGCTCCTCTCATGACTCTGACGGGCAGTTCTCCGTTCTTCTCAAGGATGTCGAGATAACGCGCCAGAGCATCCTTCCAGTCCGGAAGCGGCGTAAAGCCGTTCCGGGAAAGCTTTGACTTGTCAAGTCTTGAATTGAAGGGCCGCGCGGCCTTGGAAAGACCGTACTCCGCTGTGGTCACCGGCAGCACCTTCGTGGTATATCCCGCCTGACGGTAGATCTCACAGGTAAAATCATACCAGGAGATGAAACCTCCCTCATTCGTGGCGTGATAATAGCCGTACTTCTCTGTCCCGATCATATCCGCCAGAAGCACCGCCAGATCCCTGGTGTAGGTCGGGGTGCCGATCTGGTCGTTCACCACCCGCACAGTGTCGTGGGTCTTTCCCACGTTCAGCATGGTGCGGATGAAATTCTTTCCGTTGACGCCGAACACCCAGGCAATGCGGACGATGAAATACTTCTCCAGGGTGCCGCTGACTGCGAGTTCGCCTTCCAGCTTGCTTTTCCCGTAGACAGACAGGGGCGCGTAATCCCTGCAGTCCGGGTCCCAGGGCTCCGTGCCCTGGCCGTTGAACACATAGTCCGTGCTGATATAAACCATCTTCGCGCCGATGGCGCGGCAGGCTTTTGCGATATTCGCCGTACCGCCTGCGTTGATGGCCATGACCTTGTCACGTTTGTCCTCGTCCTCGGCAGCATCCACCGCGGTCCACGCCGCGCAGTGCACCACCGCGTCCGGCTTCAGGTCCTGAAGCGCGCGGTTCACCGCCGCCTCATCCGTTATATCCAGCTGCACATAGGGCATCTCAGTCACCGGCGATCCGTCCGCCGCGCCATTGTACGCGGGGGCGATGTCGGAACCGAAGGCTTCAATGCCTCGGCCGTACAGCTCGTTCATCACGTCGTGGCCCAGCTGGCCGCCGACGCCCGTAACAAATACTTTCATCTTCAGGCATTCTCCAGACGTTTTCCGTACATATTGTCGAAGTACTTCGTGTACTCACCGTTCACGATGTGCTCCCACCACTCTTTATTGTCCAGGTACCACTGAATGGTGACCGGGATGCCGGTGTCGAAGTTGTACTCCGGCTTCCAGCCAAGTTCTGTCTCGATCTTCGTCGGATCCATCGCATAGCGCAGATCGTGTCCCGGACGGTCCGTCACATATTTGATCAGACTCTCCGGCTTGTTCAGCGCCCTTAGGATCGTCTTCACCACGTCCAGGTTGGTCCGCTCGTTGTGGCCGCCTATGTTGTAGACTTCGCCTTCTCTGCCCTTGCGCACCACCAGGTCGATGGCGGAGCAGTGGTCCGTCACATACAGCCAGTCACGCACGTTCTCGCCCTTTCCGTAGACCGGGATCTCCTCGTCGTTCAACGCGCGGCTGATGACCAGGGGGATCAGCTTCTCCGGGAAGTGATAGGGGCCGTAGTTGTTGGAGCAGCGGCTGATGGTCACGGGCAGTCCGTAGGTCCTGTGGTAGGCCATGACGAACAGGTCCGCGGAGGCCTTCGCGCTGGAATAGGGACTGGAGGTGTGCAGCGGCGTCTCCTCAGTAAAGAACAGGTCCGGGCGGTCCAGCGGCAGGTCGCCGTAGACTTCGTCGGTGGAGACCTGGTGATACCGCTTGATTCCGTACTTCCGGCAGGCGTCCAGCAGGGTGGTGGTGCCCACCACGTTGGTGCGGACAAAGATCTCCGGATCCGTGATGGAGCGGTCCACGTGGGATTCCGCCGCGAAATTCACGATCACGTCCGGCTTCTCTTCTTCGAACAGGCGGAAGATAAAGTCGCGGTCCGCAATGTCGCCGCGGACAAAGCGGTAATTCGGATAGTTTTCCACCGGCTTCACACTCTCCAGGTTCCCCGCATAGGTCAGGAGATCGAGGTTGATGATCTCATCCTCCGGATGATTCTTCACTTCATACTGCACAAAGTTGCTTCCAATAAATCCGGCGCCGCCGGTAACGATCATTTTCATATATACAGTCTCTATCCTTTCAATGTCTGTTTTGCTCTTCTTCTCTGGCTTTCAGGAGCATCTTCTCCGTGTTTTCCCGAAGCTCTTCCGCCCAGCCCGGCAGTTCCAGTTCTTTGACCTCAGCGCGCTCCACGGGCGTGCCGTCCGGCAGGACCTCACAGCACTGCAGCAGTGTCCTGGAATCGTGACCCAGCTCATAGGAGCAGGTGACCAGTGTGAACAGCTGGTTGATTCCCTCCTCGGGGATCTCCCGGTAATCACAGCCGTAACTCATCCATTCAACGTAGTGATCAAAATCCTCCCGGTCCCGGAAGAAAATGCGGCGCCGCTCAGCGATGCCGTCTGCGTAGAGGCAGGCGATGGGCTTCAGAATGAAGCAGTGCTCCGGCGTATAAAAGTACAGCCGGTCATGCTCTTTGAAGAACTTTTCATCCTTAAAATCGCAGACCGGGGTGAACATGGTCTGGTCCTTCATATGGTGCCCATATAAAAGGATGTGGAGCGATGTCATATTGGGGGAATCGTCCCCGTCCATGTATACGCCCCGGTAAGAGCCCTGGGTGCGGTCGATGTCCCGGCGGTTGTAGTAAGTGTTGTCCGCCTGCTTCCACATGACAGGATAATCGATCACCGTTCCCGGGACGAATATCCAGCCGACCACGTCGCTGTTCCTCTTCTCAAGGCCTTCCCAGTCGATCTCCCGCAGCGCGAGCGGATCCACCGGCATCGGCGGTTCTGTCTCCGGCTCCGGCGGCTCTGTCTCGATAATGACCGGGGCCGTTGTCGTCGCCTCCGTTTCCACAGGGGGCTCCGGCTTTTTCAGCAGTCCCGCCAGCCAGATTCCTGCCAGCACAGCAATGATAACGATAACAAGGATCCCCGCCCAAAGCGGGATCTTTTTTCTGTTGTTTCCTTCCGTACTGATACGCACCTCCGCGTCTGAACGTAGACTTCTTATCAGTTTATCACGATTCTGTAATCACTTCCACATATTTTCTTGCGATCCAGCATTCTGCCGCGCTGCCGTACCGCGCCGCATCCGCAAAAGACTGTTCCGGCGCAGCTCCGAAGGCCGCCAGGTGCTTTCTCACCACATCATCCCCCGCGGCCACGCTGAAACCGGTGCCGCCGGAGAAGCGGGGATTGCACTCCATGAAATAATAATATCCGTCCTCCGCGTGGATGAACTCAAAATTCACGCAGCCCAGGATCCCCAGTTCCTTCGCCACCGCGAAACAGGTCTCTTCCAGCGCCTTGTCACGGAACACATGTACCGAAAGGCCCGCGCCGTTCCAGGTGCGTACATATTCCTCCCTCGGCGCCGCCGTACAGCTGCCATCCGGGAAGCGGACCACATCCACCGTGACGATACGCCCTTCGATCAGCGGCTGTACCAGGTAGTTTCTCTCCTGTCCGGCATTTCTGATCCCTTTCAGGGCGTGGGAAAGGTCTTCTTCCGTCCTCACCCGGTACAGTCCCTGACTGCTGCGGCCGTCCCGCGGCTTCAGGATCAGAGGGTTTTCTTCATCTGCCGCGAGGACTGCGTCCTTAAGGAGCGTCGTGGGAATGACATTCGCCCCGGCCATTTCCGCCGCCTCCCGGCTTTTCATCTTATCTCTGGAAACTATAATGGTCTCCGGGGGAGATACCCACAGTTCTGCAGGCAGCAGTTGTTCCCTTACTAGATTCAGCACATCCAGTTCCGCGTCCGTCAGCGGGATCACCGCGTCCGCCTTCTCTCTGCGGATCAGCTCCGCCAGCGCGTCCACATAGCCTTGTCCCGCGTCGCAGCGGGGCAGGTTCACGAACACATCCGTCTCGGCGCTCATGGCGATCAACGCCTTCGGGTTAAGATCGGTCCCTACGACCCGGCATCCTGCCTCTTTCAGTCCCCGGATCACTGCCGGCGCGGAAAAGGACCCTATAGCTGTCACGATCACTGTTTTCGCTGTTTTTTCCAATTCTGTCCTTTCCGTCCTTTCTTTTGCTGCCCGGACCTTTCCTTATTATTTAGAAAGACTTTAGCATTGCACTTTCCAAATGTCAATGAACGTGCTATCATCAAGAAACTGCATTACAGACCGACAGGATGCAAAACTTTTCTGACCCAGGTGAAAACGTAATTAATCTGTAAGTAGTCATATGCTTCAGACAGTGTTAAGATATACACGTCTCTGTGTATTGAATTAGAAACAAAATCATAAAAAAGAAGTTACAGTTAAGAAACATAATAGCTGATTAGCAAAAGAAATGCCCTCATGATAAGCATTTCGAAAAACTGGAGGTATGTTATGAGACATTCTGTGAAAAGAACGGCTGCGGCTGTGCTGGCAGCCGTCATGTGCGTCACGGCGCCTGTGGCTGCCTACGCGGACGAGATCATCGGACCGGGCGCGAACCTGGGCAGCAATTCAGGAGCTGCCGCCACTTCAGACAGCGGCGCCGGCGGCGTGATCGCGGCTCCGGAAGGCGCTTACGATCCTTCCGCTCAGACTGCAGCGGCAGAGACCGCAGCTGCAGAGACTGCTGCCGCGACCTATGAGACTGCGGCACCGGCGGCGGAGACCGCTGCACCGGCGATGGTCGGCCCCGGTGAGGCTGGCTCATCGGAAGGCCAGGCTCAGACAGCAGAAACTGCTGCGGCAACATACGAGACTGCGGCTCCGGCCACGGAGACTGCGGCACCGGCATCTCAGGCGCCGGCGGGCGATGCCTCCGGAACCGTGGGACCGGCGATCGGCAGCACTGCCGTAGAGATCCCGCAGGGTTCCTCCGGAAGCACCGGAAGCGTTTCTCTGGGGGGCTACAGCGCATCGGGTATGGAAGCTCTGCTCTCCCCCAATCTGCAGACCGCCTATAATCTCCCGGGCTCTACTTCCTACACCACTGCGCTTCAGAACCGCTCGGTGAACCGGGACTACAGTCTTCCGGGCACCATTTCCCTGAATGCCGATCCGGGCAGCGTGGACCTGGGCGCTGTTGTGGCGGGAGCGGGACTCGATGTCCTCGGCACCGGCAACACTCCGCCGGACCCGATCCACAACGACGTTCATATCGTCACCTATAAGCTCCTGGACCAGAACGGCGGGACCATCAACTGGACCTCGACCAACGCAGGGGACGCCGGCCTGTACAGCCCCGGCGGCTTCTCCAAGTTCTATATGATCCACTCCAAGGTTGCCCGCCTCTACTACCGCGTCTACACAGACGCCCACGGCTGGAGCCCCTGGTGCAACTCCAAGGAGACCACGCCCTACAACGAGGACGGCACGAGGATCCAGGCGATCCAGATCCGTACCAAGGGTTATGTCCACACGCTGAACGACATCTACTACAAGGTCGTCCTGAACGACGGAACCGTGCTTGACTGGGCAAAGAACGGACAGACCACCGGAACCATGGGCACCGACCGCTACATCGTCGCCATCCGCGTCGGCTTCTGGCACAACACCGAGTCCTTCCCCTACCCGCAGAAGAATCTGATGGCAGGATGCCAGTATGAGGGCGTGTACAAGGACAGCACCGGAACCCACTACTCCAGCTGGAACGGACAGCCTTACACCGGCTGGGCCTTCCTTGACACCACCCAGTACTACTTCGTGAACGGCGAGCCCGCCCGCGGCTGGCAGTACATCAATGGCTACAAGTACTACTTCTACGATGACGGCAGCGTCGCCACGGACCTTGAGCCCATCATGGGTCTCCCGGGCAACTACCAGATCAACTACAACAAGGCGACCCGCACGATGTATATCATGGCGGCGGACGGCGACAACGGATTCATCATCCCCTACAAGACCTTCAACTCCACCTGCGGACCGGATACGCCCTCCGGCGATTTCTCGATCTACGCAAAGTACGGCGTGAAGTTCATGCACGATGATATATACTGCAAGTACCTGAACCGCTTCTACAACGGTTTCATCATCCACTCCATCCTGTTCTACAACACGTCCCTGGAGCTGGATGCCATCACATACAACTACATCGATGACGCCGCCAGCGGCGGATGCCTGCGTCTTCTGACCGGTAACTCCTACTGGGTCTACAAGAACTGCGGCAACGGCACGAGAGTTCATATTTACGGCGATCTCTGGGACAAGGGTCCCATCGAGAAGGACGCCATCGATTACATCATCCCGCGTGAGCAGATCTGGGATCCCTCCGATCCTTCCTCCGCTGAAGCGACTGCCGCCCTGCAGCAGGCCGCCCGCGCGGAAGCTGACGTGGCAGCCCAGGTCGCTGCCGGCCAGAAGCAGCTGACCGAAGAGGAGCAGCAGCTGGCTGACCAGCTTGCGGCAAGCTCGCAGTAAATCCTGCGGAACTCCCGCAGCATTGCAAATAGTAAAAAGCGGTTTCAGGAAAACTCCTGAAGCCGCTTTTTTGATTCCTGTTTTTATGATTCCTGATTTCGCACGCCCGATCCTTATTTCCATACTCCCGTGGCAAACCGGCTGGCCTCCCGGGCGTCATAATCAGAGATCAGCATGATCGAGTAGCGTCCCTTCGGGAAATCATAAGTGATATGAGGTACATAATCGTCTTCATCCAAAGTGGGATAATAACGCTGTTCTTCTCTGTCTCCGTACAGGAAGATACTCACCATATAATAGTCGTCCCCCGGGAAGTAGTCCACGGAAAACTTTGAAAATTCATAATCCTCCCCCGTTCTTGGGTGGCCGGTCATGTTCCGCATCGTGATATGCTCGTAGGACCCGGTTCCTTCATCCTTGGTCTGCGCGGAAAACGCTCCGCCCGTAATGACCCCTTCGACACGGTCGATCACTCCGGCTGCGTAATAGAGCGGACGGTCTCCGGTCCTTTCAGACTCATAGAATGCCTCGCCTTCCACGGTCTTTCCTGTTTCGGAGATGGTACCATAGATCGTAAGTTCATCCCTGGTCGCGATCATTGTCCTCGGATCCACTCCCTCAATGCGTCTGATCATGCTCTTGAAGGCAACGTTCGGGAGCTTTATCGTGATTTTATCTCCATTGATGGAGACTGTGTTGTTCGCCGGAAGCACCTCGATATGGGAAGGCGCATCTTTCCCGTACTCCTCGATCACATCCAGCAGCTCATAGGCGCTGTATCCCGTCTCACCGAGAATCCTCAGCGGTTTGTTGACAGAGACGATCTTCCCCCCGGAAATCGGAGAAGCTGCCTTGGCCGTAGTCTTTCCGGCATCCCCGGAAGCGCTCCCCGCCTTTCCGGAACCGGCGTTTCCACCGGTTTTTCCAGAACTGGTGCTTCCGCCGGCCTGCTGATATGGGTAGGTCGGAGTGTTTCCTCCGCCGGAACCTCCGCCGGGAACGCCGCCGACTATACCTTTCGCCACATTGCCTATGGCTAAAGCAGCAATACCGGCAACTGCCACTTTTCCCAGTGTTCCTAAAGCGCCGCCTTTTTTCGCCTTTTTTGCCGCTCCTGTCTTTCCGGCGGCGGCCTGTCTGCCCGCCTGCCTCCCGTATCCGTCTGCTGTCTGTCTGCCGTAACCTGAATCTGCCGGCGCGCTCTGGATCTTTCCGCCGCATTTCGGGCAGAATGCCGCAGTGTCAGAGATCTGTGCGCCGCAGTATCTACAGAATTTCATATTTTTACTTCGTTTCCCTTCCTGGTCCGTCAGTTGATCGACCTGTCAGTTGATCGATCCGTCAGTTGATTGTATATCCGGAAATATCGAACAGCGCGTCGTCGATCTCCGTATCAATGGCGTTGATCTTATACACGAGCTTCCCGGCACCGGCCCCCTTCTTCGCGGGCTCCTCTCCTTCAATATAATACGCAAGATCTCCGCTGTCGGTGAAGCAGAACACCGCCTGGGGCGTGTAGTCGCCTGCCGGGAACACTTCTGCCGCGTAGGATACTCCTTCGATCTCCCTGGTCTCTTCGGTGAACTCCTCTGACTCCGCTCTCGTGCGGATCGCCTGGTAAAGATCATCCATCACCATGACATCATTCTTTATCATATCAGAGGTGGTGGTCGTAGCGATTACGCCGGTCTTTTTATCAGGTTTCAGATTATAGACCTTACCATCTTCAAAGAACGTGACTGTGGTGCCTTCCACACTGCCTGTTTTCGAGGTGCGGCTGGAATAGTAGACGCCGTCTTTTCCCTGCACGTCAAACTTCTGCTCCGCGTTCATCTTCTCAACGGTGCGAAGATAATTCATGTGGACTCCGCTCTTGGTGTCAAGAGTCCTCCAGAACGCCTCGACCTTGGATCTCGGCTCCTTCGATGCAGCTTCCTCCTCAGCCTTCTGTCTCTGTTCCATCGCCTGCTCTAAAGTAAGGAGCTCATAGCCGGAAGTGTCCGCATTTTCCTGAGCGTAATACAGGATCATGTCCCCGGTCCCGAAAATGTCCATTTCGATGATGCCGTCATGGATCTTGGCTTTCGCGCTGCTTTCGTCCTCCATGGTGATGGTAACGGTTCCGTCCGCCACTTCCCATTTAGAGACGGCCATTTCCTCCTGATCCATGGTCATGGAACCCGTGCCGTCCTTATCCAGCTTCAGCACGGAAGACATTCCCATCTCGTCCGCTTTGACGGAAAGCCCCTCAGCCTGAACGCCGAACAGCTTATATTCTCCATCGTCGGAAAAGACAGCCGCTGCCTTCGTCTCCGGAGCAGCTTCTTTTGTTTCGGCCTCGCTCTCCGCCTTTGATTCCGCCTTTTCGGCAGCTGTTTCCTTTGCTTCCGCCGCCTTGCTTTCCTGCTTTGCTTCCGCCTGGGCCGCCGCTGTCGTCTCGGCCGCTGCTGTCGTCTCGGCCGCTGCAGCCTGGGCTGCCGCTGTCTGGGCCGCTGCTGTCGTCTGGGCGGCTGTCGCCGCAGCACCTCCGCCGCCGCAGGCGCAGAGTCCGTTCAGGACCAGCACTGCCGCTGCTGTTAATGCAAATAATCTTGTTCTTTTCATATCCATCCTCCTTAAAAGACTGCCGCCGGGTCAATATCCCGACGGCAAAATTACTGCTGTATATATAGTACACGATTTAGATCTCATAAATAGCGTGACACCGTTATTTGTCATGGACAAAAACGGCACAGTCTGCCACAGGGCATCTCCCGGCCCGAGATTACCCGGAAGCCGGGGCACTTCTCTCCGAATCACTTTCCGCCGTGCCACTTCTCCTGCGCCTTTTTATAAACTCCCGGCAGATTCTGTTCAAACCGGATGAACATTTTGTCCCGGGCCGGAAGCTCCTTGTAAAAGCGGCGGAATCTCGGAAGGAAGATCATTTTAAAATCCCGCAGGTTCACCCTGGTCAGGAAATAGAGACGGTTGGAGGCGGAAACGCATTCTTTATGGAAAGCTCCATCCGTCGCCCGGTCGAACCCCTCGTACATTTCCCGCATCTGCCGCGCATAAGTGTCCTGCTTTTCGCGGTACGCTTCCGGATCGTCGTCCTTCATACTGCTGGTCCAGGAACCGGCACCGTTGAAGCGGTACACGGAAAGGGGGCGGTCGATGTAGTGGGCGGCGGCTGTATCGTTATTTGATGATGCCGTGCTGATCACATTGCCCGCTTCATCCACCACGTCGTGCTCTGTTTTTTTCAGGCGGAAAAATCGTTCCGCCGCCATCAGTTCCAGCGGGCGGTCGCCCACGGGGCAGTTGACATAATATTCCGGCAGCGTCTCCACTACTTCCCTTCTCAGCATCATAGAGCCAAAGGGGAAGCTTCCTGCCTTGTCGATCAGCTCCTCCGCCGTCAGGTCTTTGTCATGACGGAAGGGCCGCATCAGATTTTTATCCACCAGGTCTCCGTTGTCGTTCCGCACCTCGGCCGCGTGCACGCAAAGCTGGCACTCCGGATGGGCCTCCATCCAGCCCACCTGGAGAGAAAGTTTTTCCTTGCTCTGCCAGTAATCATCGCAGTCCATCAGTGTGATATATTTCCCCTTTGCCCTGGGGAAATTGAAGGCGCCGGAGATGTTGATGATGCCCTGGGAGTACTGGTTCTCGCTCTGCAGGATCGGCTTCACGGTCTCCGGAAAACGCTCCTGGTACTCGCGGATGATGTCGGCGGACCCGTCGGTGGAGGCGTCGTCGTGGATCAGGATCTCGATCTCAAAATGCCGTTCCTCTTTTGTTTCCGGATCGGCGTAGGTCAGCTTCTGGGAAAGAAATCCGTTCAGCGCCTGCCGGAGGTAGGGCGCGTGATTATAGCAAACGGCGCAGATACTGACCAGTACTGCGTCCTTCTGTATTTCCTGTTCGGAGTCCCCCTTCGCAAACAGTCTGATATAGTTTCCCATGTCTGCCGTCCTTTCTCCACTATCTTTTAATCTTCTTTTCTACGCTTATCTGTTCTCTTCTTCACTAATCTTTTCCGCGCTTCTATTCTTCCCCTCTTCTGCGCTTCCGGAATACGTCTGCAAGCTCCAGCATGGTCCTGCGGTTCACGAGAAACGAAAGCGCGGCATAAAGCAGGATCCCGGCCAGGATCTGCAGGAGCAGGATCGCTGCAGGGCCAAAGCCGCCGGCCTCGAGCTTCTGCATTTCCCAGACCGCGCCGCCCATGACCAGCGCGCAGACCGCGGAGGGCAGCATATCCAGATACTGTTCCCCGATGCCGTAGCCGATCAGGTTCCGGACCGGGTAAGCGTTGATAAAGGTACAAAGGAATTCATCCGCTGCTTTCAGGAGCAGCATGAAGATGATCCCGTGGGGAAGGCTGATCAGAAGGATCACGATGCCCAGCGCTTTCTTCAGGATCTCCAGCTTCAGGAAAAGATCGCTACGTCCCAGCGCCGTAACCATCTGCAGATTGGTCACGTGGATGGGCCAGAAAGCGTAGCAAAGACACATGATGCAGAGGTAGGGCACGGAAAACAGCCACTTATCCGTCAGCAGCACCCGCACCAGAGGCACGGAGCATCCCGCCAGGCCCGCCATCATGGGAAATACCGCGAAGGCGGAAAAACGGATGCTTTGCTTCATCATCCCCTTCAGCCGGTCCGGATCCGTCTGGTTCCTGGCGTAAGCGGGCAAGAGCACCGCCTGGATCGCAGCAGAAAGATTGGAGGTGATGAGTTTCGGGAATTGCTCTCCTCTTGAATACCCGCCCAGATCCGCCTGGGAGTATCGCTTGCCGATGATCAGTCCGTAGATGTTCATCCAGGTGGTGTCGATGAGTCCGGAGACCAGGATCTTCCAGCCGAAACGGAACAGTCCCTTCAGCCGCTCCAGGTCGAACCGGGCCGTGGGCCGCCACTCCACCGTCACGAAGAGTCCCAGCATCAGCGCCGCATAATAGATGAGCTGCTGGGCCGCCATCGCCCAGACTCCGTAACCGAGGGATGCAAGCCAGATGGCTGCGGCGCCTGAAAGGATCACGGCAAACATGGTCGCTTTAAAAAGCTGCCGGAAGTTCATCTCCCGCGACACGTAGGCCGTCTGGACGGAGATCACCGCCCCCGGGAACAGCACCAGCCCCATGACCCGGAGCAGGGGCTTCAGCACCGGTACTCCGTACCACGCCGCCACCCTCGGAGCCCCCGCGTACAGAAGGAGCCAGACCGGCACCGCCAGGAGAAGCGAGATCCGGAACACGGAGGAATAGTCTTCCTCCCGGACTTCGGGCCGCTGGATCAGCGCCGTGGCGAACCCCGACTGCACGAACACATTCGCGATGGTGATGAAGATCATGATGAGACCGATGGTCCCGTATTCCTCCGGGGACATCAGCCTCGCCAGCACCAGCGCCACCACGAACTGCACTCCCTGTGCTCCCGCCAGTTCCAGAAGCTTCCAGAAGAGGCCCTTCGCGATCTTATCTTTCATTTTTAATCCGGCCCCTCCTTTCTGCTTTTTTCTTGTTCCTTTCTCGTCTTAGCGTGAGACCAGGTTCGATATCATAATTCCATTATAATTGTTAATTCTATAGGAATATGCACTCTCCGGCTGTTCTGTGCAGCCGGTTGAAAGTGAATCCGTATTTCAGGATGGTGGCGATCTTCTGCGCCCGATTCATATTCTGTAAGGAGACGAAGGCGAGAAGCATCTGGCGCTGTTCCGGGGCCAGGACCACATCTCCGCCGGCAGGAAGTTCCTTGTATTCCGCTCCAAACGAAGAGCCCTTGCAGTCCGCGCCGGCCGGAGATCCGTAGAGGCGTCCGAACTCGGACGCCTGGCGGAACAGGTTCTTGTAGACTGAAGCAGAATGGCGGTCCATCTCTTCTTTGGATTTTCCGTCCTTCCGGAACAGGCCAAGGCGGTCCAGCACCTCCCGGACCCGGCTGCCCTTCGCCGCGCCCAGGACATTGGTCCCGTGCTGACGGTAATCATAGAGAGCCTCGTCCAGGAAGATCACTTTTCCGAAGGCCGCTGCCGCCAAAGCGATCCAGTGATCGTGCATCACCGCGTGCCGCGGCAGGGGGCGGGAAAGGATGATCCGCACCAGGGCGTCATTCATCATCATGGCGCCGCCGGTCACATTGTTCTGCACCAGAAGCTGGTTCAGGCCGCAGCGTTCCGGGGACATCTGCTGGTATTTGACATAGGAGGGGGCGATCTCCTGCCCCTCTTCGTCCACCACCCGCATGTCACAGTGCACTGCGATGGGGATCGCTGCCCCTGTCTTTTCCTCTGTCCCTTCTGCTTCCCGCATCGCCGCAAGAGTCTTCTCCACCTTGTCGGGATGCCAGACATCATCCTGGTCCGCAAACATATAATACTGACCGGCTCCGGAGTTTGCTGCTTCTTTACTGCCAGTCCCGGCATATTGTTTCAATGCCAGAAAGAAGTGGCGCTCGGCGCTGCCAGAGGGCACGCGGCGGAAATGTATCCGGACCCGTTCCGGGAAGCGCTCCGCATACTCTTTTTCGATCTCCTGGGTCCCGTCGGTGGAAGCATCATCTGAAATAAGCAGACGGACATCTGGGTCCGTCTGCTTGAGGATCGAATCGATCTGTTCCCGGAGGTATTCTTCTCCGTTTCTGCTGCACAAAATGACATTTACACTCATGTCTCTGCTTCCTGCTTGTCAATTGCTTCCGCTGCGGCTTTCTTTCCCGGCGCTTTTTTCCCGGCCGCCTTCGGTTTCCTGGCGGGCTTCGGGATTTCCTTCGAGATCATCACTACAATGGCGCGGGCCGGAACTTCAAATTCGGGGCCGTCGGTAAAGACGGGTTCCTGACCTTCCGGATAGAAGCCGTTCACTTCCGCGTCAGCAGTGTTGGCGGCAATATGCCACTGGTATCCCTTTACCGGATGAGGCAGGGCGAAGCTGTGGGGCTCCCAGTGAAGGTTGTACATCACATAAAAGGTGTTGTCCGGAACGCCCTGATCGTCCGCGGCATAGCGTCCGTTGTAAAGGATGCCGAGCTGACGGTGCCAGTCTTCGAATTCCGGCTGCCACGCCCGCACGCCGTGGTAGGAGACATCCGGGAGGCCGGTGGCCTTGGGATCCAGGACCTTCGGCTGCTCGGGAAGGTGGAATACGCGGTGTTTTTTCCGGAAAGCGATGGCCTGTTTCACAAAGGCGAGGAGGTCCTTCTCGCTCTTTACCAGCTTCCAGTTCAGCCACCAGAGGGCATTGTCCTGGCAGTATGCATTGTTGTTGCCGCCCTGGGTGTTCCCGAACTCATCGCCCGCCTGGATGAGGGGGGTGCCCTGGCTTAAGAGCAGCAGAAGGAACGCGTTCTTCAGCTGCTGACGCCGAAGCTCAACGATCTTCCGCTTCCTGGTGGGGCCTTCCACGCCGCAGTTCCAGCTGTGATTGCCGTCCGGTCCGTCGGTATTGCCCTCGCCGTTCAGCTCGTTGTGCTTCCGGTCGTAACTCACCATGTCCATCATGGTGAAGCCGTTGGTATTGGCCATGTAGTTGATGACAGCCGCACCCATGGGGTTGTTCTTGGTGTGGAACACCAGGCTGTTCAGCGTGCCTTCGTCTCCCTTAAGATACCGCCGCATATCCCGCTGGAAGTTCTCATTGTAGGAGGCCAGAACCTTCGGGCCTTTCCGCGGCATCTCTTTCCAGTACTGGGCGATGATCTTTGTCCGCGCCAGATACGGATCCCGGGAGGCCGCCTCGATATCCGCAAAGCCCGTAATATGCAGGCCGTCTACCCGGAAGAAACGCACGTACCAGCGCAGCACTTCCGTGACGTAGGCACTGTCCTCGCTGCCGTCGAAGAAAAGCTCTGCGATCACTTCGATCCCCGCGGCATGCATCGCCTTCACCAGGGCCCGGAACTCGCCTGCCGGATCTCTGTCCTTCTTCCTGCAGAGGCTGGCCTTCGGCGCAAAGTGATGCGCCTTCACATAGCCCCAGCAGTTGATCCTTCCGTCAGGTTTCCTCGCCTGGGCTGCCGGTCCGCTGTAATCGCTCTTCGGGATCATCAGCTCCTCGTACTCCTGGCAGGGCATCAGCTCCACGGCAGTGACCCCCAGCTCCTTAAGGTAAGGGATCTTTTCAATAATGCCGTCAAAAGTCCCCTTCTGAACCACGCCGCTGGAGGGGGATTTGGTGAAATTCCTCACATTAATGCGGTAGATGACGGAGTCCGCAAAGGGTGTGCGCGGACGATGATCCTGTTCCCAGTCAAAGGGCTTCAGGAACAGGGGGCTCCTGAGCATATTGCCGTACTGTTCCACTTTTCCCCAGCTGTCCCTTCCGCTGAAAGCCACGCCGCAGGGATCCTCGAAATAACCTTTGTCGTTCTTAAAACAGTACTCCGCCGTCTCCAGATCTGCTCCGGAAAACCCGGCCTTCTCCAGCTCTTCCCGGGTGACATCCAGTGCCCAGACATTGCCCAGCCGCTCGGAATCCGGGAAGGGCAGCTCCAGCACGGGCTTCTTTTCATTTCTTTTAAACAACACCAGCGTACAGGACGTCCCCGGGGAAACCGCATTCACGTGAAATCCCTGCTCGGTCTCTGTAACTCCCATAGGCAGCAATGTCCTGTGATCTTTCATACATGTATCTCCTCTCCACTGTCTGCCAAAACCTTATTTCAAAGCCGGGTTCTTCCCGGCGATCCTCCCCGTCCGTCAGAGTTCGATCTGAAGCTCCACCGGACAATGATCGCTTCCCGGTATCTCAGAGTGGATCTTCGCTTCCCGGATGCGATCCTTAATACTGTCGGAAACAATAAAATAGTCGATGCGCCACCCGACGTTCTTTTCTCTGGCCCGCATGCGGTAGGACCACCAGGAGTACGCATCCCTTGCATCGGGATACAGATAGCGGAAGCTGTCCGTGAATCCCGATGACAGCACCTTCGTCATCTTCTCCCGCTCCTCATCCGTGAACCCGGCGTTCTTACGGTTGGTATCCGGATTCTTCAGGTCGATCTCCTGATGTGCAACATTCAGGTCGCCGCAGTACACCAGGGGCTTTTTCTCAGAAAGGCCGCGGATGTAGTTCAGGAAAGCATCCTCCCATTCCATCCGGTAGCTGAGGCGCTTCAGCTCATTCTGGGAATTCGGCGTGTAGCAGGTCAGGAAATAGAAATCATCATACTCCGCTGTGATGACCCTGCCCTCATGGTCGTGCTCCGGAATCCCGAGCCCCCGGGTCACGTTCAGCGGCTTTTCCTTGGACCAGAGAGCCACGCCGGAGTAGCCTTTCTTCTCCGCATAGTTCCAGTAATCATAATATCCCGGAAACTCCAGCTCGATCTGCCCCTCCTGCAGTTTCGTCTCCTGCACGCAGAAAATATCCGCGTCCAGGTCGTGAAACACGTCCAGGAAATTCTTCCCGGCGCAGGCCCGCAGACCGTTCACATTCCACGAGACAAATTTTCGTACCATTCCTTTCCTCCATTATATCGCTCGAAGACGGATTGCTCCGGAGATCAGTCGTCCTTCGCATCCGACTCGCTGACGGTATATGTGAATCTCTTTCTCGCCATCTCGTCGCTCTCCAGGTAAGCGTCGTAGGTGGTGATCTTGTCCACCAGCTTTCCGTTGATGATCTCCATGATGCGGTTCGCCGTAGTCTCCACGATCTGGTGGTCACGGGAGGAGAAGATCAGGACGCCGGGGAATTTGATCAGGCCGTTGTTCAGTGCCGTGATGGATTCCATGTCCAGGTGGTCCGTGGGCTCATCCAGCAGAAGGACGTTCGCCGCGCTGATCATGAGCTTTGACAGCATCACCCGCACTTTCTCGCCGCCGGACAGGACATTCACCTTTTTCACGCCGTCCTCGCCTGCGAAGAGCATGCGGCCCAGGAATCCGCGGACGTAGGTGGCGTCCTTGATCTCGGAGAACTGGGTCAGCCACTCCACGATGGTCTCATCGCCCGAGAAGATCTTCGTATTGTCCTTCGGGAAGTAGGACTGGGTGGTGGTGAGGCCCCACTTGTAGCTTCCTTCGTCCGGTTCGATCTCGCCGGCAAGAATGCGGAACAGCGTGGTCTTGGCACGCTCGTTCGGGCCCACCAACGCCACTTTGTCCGTACGGTTCAGGGTGAAGCTGATGTGGTCCAGCACCTTCACGCCTTCCACGGTCTTGGTCAGGTTCTCCACCGTCAGGACCTCGTTGCCGATGTCCCTGGAGGGACGGAAATCGATAAAGGGATATTTCCGGGAGGAGGGACGCATCTCGTCCAGCTCGATCTTTTCCAGGGCTCTCTTTCGGGAGGTGGCCTGTTTGGACTTGGAGGCATTCGCCGCGAAGCGCTGGATGAATTCCTTCAGTTCCTTGATCTTTTCTTCCTTCTTCCGGTTGGCTTCCTTCATCTGCCGGACCATCAGCTGGCTGGACTCGTACCAGAAATCGTAGTTGCCGGCGTAGAGCTGGATCTTTCCGTAATCGATGTCCGCAATCATGGTGCAGACTTTGTTCAGGAAATAACGGTCGTGGGACACTACGATGACCGTATTCTCAAAGTTGATGAGGAACTCCTCCAGCCATCCGATGGCATCCAGGTCCAGATGGTTCGTCGGCTCGTCCAGGAGAAGGATGTCGGGATTTCCGAACAGGGCCCGCGCCAGAAGCACTTTGACCTTCAGGGAACCGTTCAGGTCCTTCATCAGGGAGTAGTGGTGGTCCGTTTCCACGCCGAGGCCGTTCAGAAGGTTCGCGGCATCGCTCTCTGCGTCCCACCCGTTCATGGATGCGAACTCCGTCTCCAGATCCGCGGCTTTGATGCCGTCCTCGTCCGTGAAATCCTCCTTGGCGTAGAGCGCGTCTTTCTCCTTCATGATGTCGTAGAGGCGCTGGTTGCCCATGATCACGGTGTCGATGACTGTGAAGTCGTCATACTTAAAGTGATCCTGCTCCAGGAAGGAGAGACGCTGACCGGGGGTGATGGCAATGTGTCCGTTGGTGGAATCCAGCTGCCCCGACAGGATCTTCAGGAAGGTGGATTTTCCGGTCCCGTTGGCGCCGATCAACCCGTAGCAGTTCCCCTCCGTAAACTGAATGTTGACATCCTCAAAGAGCGCCTTTTTACCGACGCGGAATGTAATGCCGTTTGCACTGATCATAAAATAGTTCCAGCCTTTCCTGCTTGTTTAGAGATTTTGCACCCCGGTCCCGGGATGCGGAATGCTTATGGTATGCTTGTCATCTTTTTCCCTGCCGGGAGCCGGCGGTCCCCGAAGTTCCGGGTGTCTTCATAGACGACAGCGCCTTCGCACATGGTGATGAGTACTTTTCCCTTCAGCGTCTTTCCCAGCCACGGGGAATTGCTGGACTTGCTCTGGGGCGCCAGGTAACACCAGGAGAGATCCGGGTCGAAAAGGATCAGGTCCGCCGGGCCGTCTTCCTTGATGCACCCTGCGTCCAGTCCATAGAGCCGGGCCGGTTCGGTACTCATCTTCGATATCAGCTGCAGCAGTGTCAGATGTCCCGGCTTGACCAGGTTCATCAGTCCCAGGGCGAAGGCGGTCTCGAGGCCGATGATGCCGCTGGGCGCCTGGGTGAAGGGGCGGTCCTTTTCATCTTTGGAATGGGGCGCGTGGTCCGTGGCAATGGTCTCGATGGTGCCGTCTTTCAGTCCCGCGATGATGGCCTTGCGGTCCTCTTCCGTGCGGAGCGGCGGATTCATCTTTGCGTTGCTGCCGTACAGCCGCACCGCTTCCTCCGTCAGGGAAAAGTGATGCGGCGTCGCCTCGCCGAAGACCCGGACGCCCGCTTTCTTTGCCTTGCGGATGATATCCACTGTTTCCTTCGCGCTGATGTGCTGGATCACGATGGTGGCGCCGGTCTCGCCAGCCAGGCGGCAGTCTCTTTCCGCCATGGTGCTCTCAGCCTTCCGGTCAGCGCCGGTCAGGCCCATCCCGGCCGCCGTTTCTCCGGCATTGATCCCGTGCTCCTTGATGTATTTCGGGTCCTCCTCGTGGAAGGACATAGGAAGCTTCAGCCTTCGGGCTGTCCGCATGGCCTCTTTGACCAGTTCTTCTTTTATAATCGGAATGCCGTCGTCGGTGAAGCCCACCGCTCCGCACTCCTTCATAAGCTTCATGTCCACCAGTTCCTCGCCCCGGAGAGATTTGGTGACGGAAGAGCAGCTGTACACATGGATCGGACTTCTTCTGCCTTTCCGGATCAGGTCAACGATGGTATCTTCGTTGTCGACCACCGGATTCGTGTTCGCCATGCAGATGACGGAAGTATAGCCCCCCGCCGCTGCCGCGCGGGTCCCCGTCTCCACATCTTCTTTATAAGTGAACCCCGGATCCCGGAAGTGGACGTGTCCATCCACAAGACCCGGCGCGACGCAAAGGCCTTTGCAGTCGATGATCTGCAGCACCTCGCCCTTCGCTTCCGCGATCAGTCTGGCGTCCAGCTCCAGTTTCTCCCCGATCTTAATGACCTTTCTTTCTGCGATCAGTATATCCCGGACAGCGTCTGTCCTGGAAGGGGGATCCAAGAGGCGTACCTCTCTCAGCATTATCATAATTCATACACTCCTAAACTTTTCTCCCGGCGTCCCGCTCCCTAAAATGCGGTCCCGGTAAGCTTCCGCGCAGGGCAGCTCCCGCATGCGGTCAATGACCGCAGGGTCCCCGAAGAGATGCATGGGGAAGATGCTCCGCGCCCCGACTGCTTTCATATACTCATCCAGACCCATCCAGAAAAACTCGCCGTCTCCCAGGCGGGTGTCCACCGGCACAAACGCGGCGTCCGGCACATGGCCGTCTTCTGAAACGCAGGCCGCGATCTTTTTCAGCGCGTCCTGGTAGCCCCGGTACTGTTCGTCATTCCATTCCTGGTCCACATCGTCCCAGTGCCAATCGTTCAAGTCCCCGGCGTGGTAGATCCTGGCGCCGGTGAAAACGCCGGCCGTCCCGGACTTTCCGTTTCCGGATGGCACGTCCGGAACGTCCAGAAGGAACGCCACGCCCGCGTCTGTGGAAAGGAAGGTCCGCACCCGGACGGAAGTGCCTGTATTTCCCGCAGGTTCCCCCGAACCGCCTGGTCCCGCCTGCGGAACCATGACCCGGAAGTCTTTGTCCGGTCCGGTGAAGCGCACTTTACCCGCAGTCATCAGATCACCCGGCACTTTATTCTTCGGAATATCGTCCGAAAGGATGTAGAGGATCTTCTCTGTTTTCTGCGCCAGAGAAAAGATCCTGCGGGTGAAATGGTCCCCGTGGGCATGGCTCGCGAAGACGAACAGGGGCTTTTCCGGATCCGGGGAGGGAAGGTCTCCCTGATAGTAGTCAAAGAGAATATCCGCCTCCGGCAGTTCCAGAAAGAAACCGCTGTGTCCAAGGAATGTGACGGTCATATCAGTTTTTCTCCGATGCGTTCTTTATGGGCTGATCTTTCTTGTTTTCTCTTCCGTAGATTTCGGACAGCATTCCCAGGTGCCACACCAGGTTGTCGCCGAACTCGCCCTGCTTCATTCTCCAGCGCCAGTTGCCCTGGGCGGAGGAGGGCGCGTTCACGCGGGCCTCGGCGCCGCAGCCCAGGTAGTCCCACATGGGGATGATGACGGTGTCCGCGATGCTGGAGAGCACAGTGCGGATGCAGTCCCAGTAGAGGTCGTGCTCCGGAGTGTGCTCGCCGCCCTGGTAGCGGATCATGTGCAGGCGGGTCTCGCTCTTCTGCCCCTGGATCCATGCCATCAGCGGCTCGTTGTCGTGGGTCCCGGTGTAGGCGACACAGTTCCGGATATAGTTGTGGGGAAGGTACAGGTTCTTATTGTCCGAATCGTAGGCGAACTCCAGGACCTTCATGGCCGGGAAACCGGTATCCTCCACCAGCTTGATGACAGATTTCGTCAGAAGTCCCAGGTCCTCGGCGATAATGGGAAGCTCCTCGAAGCGGTCCGCGAAATGCTCCTTCACTGCGTCGAAGAAATGCATGCCCGGGCCCGGTTCCCACTTGCCTTCCTTGGCGTTCTTGTGGGCGACGGGGATGGCATAGTACTCGTCGAAACCGCGGAAATGATCCACCCGCACGTAATCGTAGAGCGTCAGAGCGTACTCGATCCGGGTCATCCACCAGGCGTAGCCGGTCTCCTTATGGTAGGGCCAGCGGTACAGCGGATTGCCCCAGAGCTGTCCCTCCGGAGAGAAGTAATCCGGCGGGCATCCCGCCACCTTCTCCGGCTTCGCGTCTTTGTCGAACTGGAACAGTTCCGGATGCGCCCAGGCATCGCTGGAATCCGGTGACACGTAGATGGGCATGTCGCCGATGATGCGGATGCCGTGGACGTTCGCGTACTCCTTCAGCTTGGTCCACTGGTCGCGGAACACGATCTGCACCCACTGGTGGAACTCGATCTCCTCCGCGTGCTCCTGCTCGAACCTCTGGATCGCGGCAGGATCCCGGAGACGGAGCGGCTCATCCCACTCGGTCCAGCTTTTTCCGCCCATGGAGTTCTTGATGGCGCGGTACAGGCAGTATTCCTTCGTTCCCTCCGCAAGGGAAGCCAGCTTCTCCTCGTACCTGTTCCTGTCCAGGCGGTCCTGCACCGGCTGCGGGAATCTCTCGGGATGCTTCAGGGACTCCTTAAACGTGCGGAAAGCCTTCAGGAGCATCTTCTCCTTGTTCTCCCACTGTTTTCCGTAGTCCACGTAGCGCTGGTCGCTGCCCCAGTCCATTTCCTTCAGTTCATGTTCGTTCAGAAGGCCCCGGGTCACCAGTTCGTCCAGATCGATGAGATAGGGATTTCCGGCAAAGGAGGAAAAGCTCTGGTAAGGGGAATCGCCGAAGCCGGTGGGGCCCAGCGGAAGGATCTGCCAGTAAGTCTGTTTCGACTTCATGAGAGTATCCACGAATTTATATGCCTTTACCGAAAAGCTTCCGATACCGTAATTTCCCGGGAGACTGAACACCGGGAGCAGCACGCCGCACGCTCTTTTCATATACTGTTTTCTCCTTTTTCATAACAGGCCGGAGGGCCTGTGTGTTCCTTACTTAATATGCACATCCATCTGCGGGAAGGGGATCTCCACTCCTTCCGCGTCCAGACGCTTTTTCACTTCTTCCCGGAGGGTGTTCCTGAGGCCCAGCTGGTCGCCGTAGGCCATGTCCTTCACCCATACCAGAACCGTCAGGTTCACGGCGGAATCCTGAAGATCCGTCACCGCCACCGCCGGCGTCTTTTCCTGGTCCGTCTCCGGATGACTCTTAACAACATCGAGGATCACGCTTCTCGCCTTGTCGATATCCGCGCCGTAGCCGATTCCCACGTCGAAGCTGATCCTGCGCTCGTTCCGGGCGGTACAGTTGGTGATGACGCCGCTTGTCAGCGTACTGTTCGGAACCGAAACGACCGTATTGTCGAACTGTCTCAGCACGGTGTAGATCAGGCCGATATGCTGCACGAAACCTTCCCCTCCCGAGGTCTTGACATAATCCCCCACCACAAAAGGTCTTGTGTAAATGAGGATGATGCCGCCGGCCAGGTTCGAAAGGGATCCCTGCAGCGCGAGGCCGATGGCAACGCCCGCCGAGGCGATGGCCGCCGCTACGCTGGCACTGGGTACGCCGAGCCCTGTGAGGATCATCATGATCAGAAGCGCGTACAGGGCAAAATTGATGACGGACAAAAGGAACTGTTCCATCCCCTTGTCGATGCCCTTGTTCCGTTCCAGGCCGGCCCGGAAGCCCCGCATCAGATGATGGATGACCACCCGGCCTATGAGGAACAGAATCAGGACTGCCGCCACCCGGAGCACTCCTCCCACCAGCGCTGTCTGCTGGGACTTCAGCTGCTCCAGGAGGATGTTCGCCTTCGGGACTCCCGCTTCTTCCAGAATATCCTCAGTAATTGCTGCTGCCTGTTCAATCATTCAGATTGTTTTCCTTATCCTTTCCGCGCAGAGCATTGACCTTTTCCGCGGCAGTCTGGGCCGCGGTCTGGGCCGCATTCTGGGCTGTCTTCACAGCGCGTTTCCCGGCTTCCGCCACTTCTCCTGCGCGCTTCTTTCCGGCTTCCGCCACTTCTCCTGCGCGCTTCTTCCCGGCTTCCGCCACTTCTCCCGCGCGCTTCTTTCCGGCTTCCGCCACTTCTCCCGCGCGCTTTTTCGCTGCCGCGGCGGCCTTCACCACCTGTTCTTTCGCGGTCTCTGTCACCGCCGGTTTTCTCGCCGGTTTCTTAGGTGTCACGGCCACTCTCTTCAGATCATCGGTATCTGCCGCTTTCTTCTCTCCCGGGACTGCGCCTTTTCTCTTGCAGGAGAAAATAAGCGCCGCATGGGCCGGAAGTTTTACAGTGATGCCATCACTCCGGAGATCCACATCCATCTGCTGCGAGAACAGCGTCCTGGTGTTCAGGAATCCGGTGCCGCCGTATTCCTTCCGGTCCGTGCTGAACACTTCCCGGTAGCTTCCGCGGAATGGCACGCCGATATTGAATTCCGGATAGACATCGTCCGAAAAGTTCAGTACCACCAGCAGCCGCTCCGCGTCGCTGCTGCTCTTCCTGAGGAACGCGATGACATTCTCCTTCCAGGAATGGAAGTTGATCCACTCAAAGCCTTCCGGATCTCCGTCTTTTTCCCAAAGTGCCGGGTGGGACAGGTAAAAGGCATTCAGATCCTTCAGCAAAGTTGTTTTTTCCGGAGAAGCCCCGCCCGTCAGTTTTTTCCCGGGGTGTGTGTAAAAATACCCCGCCAGATCCCGGCGCGCACCGGCCTCGGGAAGCATTTCTCCGAGGGGCATTGGAAGGACAAAGTTCTCGCTGTACTGGTACAGCATAGGATTGGTGATATCTTCGTACCGGGCGCTCCGGTCCCAGGGCGCTGCCGCTGCGTAATGCAGGACGCTGCCGCTCCATCCGTTGTTCTTCCGGAAATGGAAGCCGAGGCCTCCTTCTTCCGGGCTGCCGGTGGTCTGGGGCCATTCCGCGGAGCCGTCGGCAAACAGCAGGAATCCGGGGCAGCGCTCCTTCATCAGTGCCGTCAGCTCCCGCAGGAACGCGGCTCCTTCCAGGTTCTCTCCGCCGCCGTACATGTTCCGCCGGTTCTGGCCGGCCCTGCCGTAATACAGAATGGAGGCCATATCTATCGCCAGAAGACCGTCCAGGTGATATTCCTCCGCCCAGAACAGGGCGTTCGCTGTCAGGAAATTCCGCACCTCCGGGCGCTCGAAATTAAACACCGCGGTATCTCCCTGGCTGTCCGCGTACTCATAAAGGGCAGCGCCGTCAAAGTAAGCCGGGCCGAAGGCATCCTTCGGGAAGCGGGCGCAGGGCCACTCCATTATGACCCCGATCCCTTTCCGGTGAAGTGTGTTCACCAGGGAACGGAACTCCTCCGGCGTGCCATAACGGGAAGTGGGTGCGTAGAATCCGGTGCACTGATACCCCAGGGAATCGTCCAGCGGATGCTCCATGACCGGCATAAGCTGCACATGGGTATAGTTCATTTTCACGGCGAACTCTGACAGTTCCTCCGCAAGTTCCGTGTAGGTCCTGCCTCCGTTCCATGCGGCAGCATTGACCTGGAAAATGGAAACTGGCGCCTGGGCAAAGGTATTTTCCTGCCTCGCTTCCATCCATGCTTCGTCCGTCCAGCAGAAGCTGTCCGCTCCCGGAACTATGGATGCAGTTCCCGGTCTCAGCTCCGCTGCCCGGGCATAGGGGTCCGCCTTCATAAAGACCTTGCGATCCGCCCCTTTGATCTCATACTTGTATAATTCTCCGGGCTGCACGCCGGGGATAAAGATCTGGAACACGCCGCATTCATCCACTTTCCGCATCTGGTGGCGCCTTCCGTCCCATCCATTGAAGTTTCCGACGACGGAGACCCGCATGGCACGGGGAGTCCAGACAGTAAAGCAGACGCCGGCAACGCCCCGGATCTCCATCGGTTTTGACCCCATCCAGTCGTAAACATCGGCCGCATTGCCCGCGGCGAACTTTTTCAGGCTTGACTCTTCCACTGTCGGGGGAAACGCGTAGGGATCCTCCAGCAGCTCTTCTTTTCCGTCCTTCCACTGCACACGCAGCTGATACGGGACCGGGCGCCGTTCGGGAAGCAGACATGCAAAAAAGCCCGCATCATCCTCCAGATCCATCTCCACAGGATCACCGGTATCCGCGGGAACTGCCTCCGCCTTTTCCGCTCCCGGGAGGAAAGCCTGGACCAGGAGCCCCCCTTTTTTAAGATGCGGGCCCAGGATCGCATGAGGGTTCGCTGATTCCGAATATACGATCTCTTCCACTTCTCTCCAGTCCATCAAATCGTATAACGTCTGATTCATAACGTTTCCCCCTGCAGATCACTGCCGATTCTTCTTGCGTAACTCATCGGAAAGTTCTAAACTATGAATGTCTCAAACTGCAATATCAGTTAAACACTTCAATGAGGTTGATTGCTTATGGAAAATCAGAACACAGGAACGCGCCCCGAAAAGGAAAAAACCAGCCTGAAAGCAGAAATCATCAGCTGGATCCAGGTGATCGTATGCGCGGCCCTGATCGCTTTCTTTATGAACGGTTTCATCATTGCCAACTCCAGAGTCCCCTCTGCGTCCATGGAGAACACCATCATGACCGGGGACCGCGTCATCGGCTCCCGTCTCCAGTACAAGTTCTTCGGAGACCCGGAGCGCGGCGACATCATCATCTTCCGCTGGCCTGACAACGAGAAGATCCTTTTTGTGAAAAGGATCATCGGTCTTCCGGGCGACACCGTCACCGTCCGCAGCGGCCACGTGTTCCTGAACGATTCTTCGGAACCGCTGGAGGAGCCTTATATCCGCGAGGCTATGGTCGTGGAGCCGGAAATGACCTTTACTGTGCCGGAAAACGCCTACTTCTGTCTGGGCGACAACCGGAACGAATCCAGGGACGCCCGCTACTGGGACAATACCTTTGTTTACCGGGAAAAGATCGTGGCAAAAGTCCTGTTCCGGTACTGGCCCGGCATCAGCAAGATCGAATAGCGCTGTCCGCTTTTCCCCTTCAGAATATCCGCAGGCTCTCATTCGAGAGCCTGCGTTTCTTTTGCTGAGGACCCGCAAGCGAGTCTTATATTCTTATTTCTCCACCGGCACTATCAGGCAGCAGTTCGGCTGACTGACCTTCAGTTCATTCGAGCTCATAACCAGGAGCTTCTTCTCGTAATTAATGGAGAAGAAGGTCAGAGATCCGCTCTCATGGTTCACGCTGACCAGATGCTTTCCGTCCGGGAACGGAACCACTTCCTTCGGAAGCTCGCCGCTGATGGGAAGGTTGAACTGCGGATCCAGAAGACCTGTTTCCGCGTCCCGGGCGAACATGGTGACGGAGTTATCGCCCGCGCTGCCGCAGAACACATATTTGTCGTCCTTTGTAAAGGCAATGCACATGGCGGCGCTGAGGATCCCGGGCTTATTGTTTCCCGTAGAGCATACGCTCTGGATCCTCTCAAATTCCGGCATGCCGTTTTCCGCCACCATATAACGGAATACGTCGATCCTGTTGGAATAGTCGTACATCAGATAGAGGAAGCGGTTGTCTCTGGAGAAAGAGAACCAGGTCGGGGCGCTGCCGCGTTCCGGACGGATGGCGTCCACCAGCTTCAGTTCTCCGGGTTTTCCGTTGAAGCGGTAGATGTCCACCTGGTCGATGCCGGGATCTGCGGACAGGACGAAACGGCCGTCCGGCGTCGCCTTCGAGCAGGTGATATGCGGGCGCGAGCCGCGCTCTGCAATGGAGCCCAGGCCCTTGTGGAACACGCCGTCGATGACCGGCCCCAGAGAATGATCTTTATTCAGCTTCACAACAGTCAGCTTTCCGTCATGGTACCCGGACACGAAAAGGAAGCCGTCGCTGTAATCCACCGACAGGTGGTGTCCGCGCATGCCTTTGATCTTCCTGGTATTCATCTCTGTCAGGGATCCGTCATCCTCGATATGGTAAGAAACGACACCCTCGTCGGCAATGGAATACAGCGTTTTTCTGTCATGTGTCGTCATAATATCGGACGGGTTCGCCACTTCGACCTCCGTCCGCTTTTTAAAAAGCCCCTTCTCTACATCCACATCGAAGATCGTGATCCCCTTCGCTTTACCCGTGTACGTATAGGACCCAACATATGCCACATATTTTTTCTTCGCCATACTGTACCTCCATGCTGAGAAGATTCTCCGTTCTATTTTAACATAATTTACACAACTATTCAGTGCTCTGGAAGGGATTTTATGTGGAACATTTACAGTTTATTTGCTTTGCTGCAGTGTGTGCGGCGGATCGATGGAAAAGCGCATGGGCTTCCTGGTCTTCGGGTGGGTAAAGGCGAGGGATACCGCGGAGAGGCACAGATGCTTCCCCATTTCTGAGGAGCCGCACAGCCCGGCGGGGGGCGTTTCCCGGTAAGCCGGATTGTATTTCCGGTCGCCCATCAATGGCATGTTCCGGGAGGCGAACTGCACCCGGATCTGGTGGTGACGGCCGGTCAGAAGATGGATCTCCACCTCTGAGACCTGCTGTCCTTCCAGGAACTGTTTCCGCAGCACCTGATAGGAAAGCTTCGCTTCCTTTGCCCCGGGATCGGTCTGCTTTGCGATCCGGCTGAGATTTCCCTTTTTCTCCTGGACCATCCAGTCCGTGAGAGTCCCGCTTTTTCCCTCCGGCTGTCCGCAAAGAATGGCCCGGTAGGTCTTCGTCATCTTCCCTTCCCGGAGCTCTCTGGACAGCGCCGCCGCGGCGTCCCTGGTCTTCGCAAAAACCATGATCCCGCTGACCGGCTTGTCCAGCCGCTGGATCACGCCCACGTAGGGCGGTTCCTTTGCGCCCTGGCGGGGAGCGCTTTTATCAGCGCTGCCGGTATTCTGTGCCAGGTGGGTGCGGATCAGGTTCACCATGTCCTTTCCGAACCCGCCGGCCGCTTCGCTGTCCACTCCCTCAGGCTTCACGGCCACCAGGAGTTCTCTGTCCTCGTAAAGGATCCGCAGTTCATCCATCTTTATTTCCTTCTTCCTGCCGTCCTGCGGAGGATGTCTTCACCAGCAGCTCCCTCTCGCTGTGGGTCAGTTTTTTCAGGTGCCACTCACGGCTCATGGCTTCTTTCTTTGAAGCGAGCTCTTCAAGATATACGATGCTGCATGGTCCGCGCCCTCTGGTGTACTTGGCGCCCTTGCCTGCATTATGGGCCTGCAGCCGTTTCTCCGGATCATTGGTGCTCCCGCAGTAGTAACTGCCGTCCGCACATAGGAGCATGTAGACGTAATATTTCCCAGTCTGACCGGCCACGGCAGCCCTCACAGCACGTTCAGCGCCCGGAGGGCGTGGATAATGCCTCCCTCCAGGACTTTCTTCGTGGTAAAGGTGGCATAGTTTTCCAGCACGGAATCATGATCCTCCATGATGATCTTGTGGCCGGCGCAGGAGGTGAACATGGACAGGTCGTTGGCGCTGTCCCCGAACACATAGATGTCGTCAGAATCTATACCGTAGTAATTCCTGACATAGTCTATCCCGCTTCCCTTGGAGCAGCCCAGCGGGACCCACTCGTAGAAGCCCCTGCCGCGATCGATGCACTCGAAATCGGGAAGAGCTTTTCTCAGTCTGGCCAGGAGTTTTGGTTCAGGGGAATAGGGATTGGTCTGGATACAGATCTTGTCGAACCCGTAGGAGCTGTCTTCCAGGGCATTGACCTCTGTTTCCGTGTAACTGTCCACATAATCCAGAAGATCCTCCATGATCTCCGGATAATTGAAGGGACGGTCGGAGAAGTAGATCCCTTCCTGTCCTTCCAGGATCGCGTCCACCTTCAGGTCCCTCAGGGCCTTGCGGATCTCGCGGCGTCTTTTGAAATTGATCCGTTTTTCAAAAATGGTGCTTCCGTTCACGATGATCTGGGTGCCGCAGCCGCAGACCGCGCTCGTCACGCCGAAGGTCTCCATCTCATATTCCAGGAAACACAATGTCCGGCCGGAGTTCAGGAACACCAGATGTCCTGCTCTTCTCAAAGCCCGGATGGCGTCCAGAGCGCTCTGCGGAACGATTTTTGTCTCATTGTCAATCAGTGTGCCGTCGACGTCAAAAAAGAACAGTTTTTTCCCCATATGAAGCCCCCTGAAACTAATCTTAGCTTCACTATAACACACAAAAGAGCAGGAAAACAGTTGTTTTCCTGCTCTGAAAAATGTCTATTTTAAATATCCTGGAACGCTGATATGATCACTGCTTCGCAGCCTCGGTCTCCTCGCCGGCATCAGCCTGATCTGCTTCCACTTCCGGCACGTCTGCCTGCTCTTCTTCCTCAGCTTTTTCCTCTGCGGGAGCTTCGACCTTGTTGGCGTTCTCCGGCAGGTAATCGGAAACCTTCATGTAAAGAGTCTCGAAATCAACGGCTTCCTGGCCGGCCATCTGGATCAGCATCTGCTTGGAATAGCCGTACTTCTCTTCGATCGCCTTGTAGTCCGCGTCGGTCAGCTTGTCAAGGCCTTCTTTTTCTGCGATCTCCTGGACCAGCAGCTTGATCTTCGCGTATTCTTCGCCGTTGGAACGCATCTGCTCCTCATACTCGTCCTTGCTCATGCCTACCATGGAAAGGTAGCTGTCCAGGTCGATGCCGTACTGGGCAAGGGAGTTCTGGCTGCTCTCGATCATCTTCTGCGCTTCGTACTCGATCGCTTCAGGATTCACGTCGATCGTCGCGTTATCCGCGATGGTGGTGATCAGATTGTTCAGCTGGCTGGCGTACTCATTCTGCTCTGCCTGCTCCTGCAGCTCCTCTTTCACCGCTGCCAGGAACTCGTCGACGGTATTCTGGTCTCCGCCGGAGTAGTTCTGTACCCATTCGTCATTCAGCACTGCGTCCACGGTCTCTTTGACGCCGTTCACAGTGACCTCGAAGACCACGCTCTGGCCTGCAAGGTCAGCGTTGCCGTAATCCTCCGGGAAGGTGAGGTTCAGCTCAACCTTGTCGCCCTTCTTCACGCCGATCAGGCCGCTCTCAAAGCCGTCGATAAAGGTGTTGCTGCCCAGGGTCAGATCATAGCCTTGAGCGGTTCCGCCATCAAAGGCCACGCCGTCCTTTTTCCCGACGTAATCGATGTTCACAGTGTCGCCTTCCTTCGCGGCGCGGTCCACTTCGCTGGTGACCGGGTTGTAGGACACAAGGCTGTCTGCATAATCCTTAACATCGTCGTCCGTGACGTTGACATCGTGGACTTCCACGTCAACTCCCTTGTAATCGCCCAGGGTCACGGTGCCGTAGTTGTCCGGCTCTGCGACGGTCTCAGCCTGTGTCTCGGCCGCAGCTGTGGTCTCTGCCGGTGCCGCTGCAGTCGTGGTCTCCGCTGCAGCTGCAGTGGTCGCTGCCGCCGTGGTCTCTGCGGGCTTCTTTCCGCAGGAAGCAAGGATCAGGGCTCCCGCAATGATACCGGCTGCCGCAGCTGCCTTCTTCATGGACTTTCTCATTTCTGTTTTCTCCTTCCTTTGCTGAAAGTGGATTTCTTCGGCGCTGTTTCCGCACCGTTGTAGAACGCTTTAAAGGCCAGATACGTGTTGTACAGATCCAGCTTGCTCGTGATCTCGAAGGGCGCGTGCATGGAGAGCACCGGGACACCGAGATCCACTACGTCAATGTTCATCATCGCCACGAACTGGGCAATGGTCCCGCCGCCGCCGGCATCGACCGCGCCAAGCTCCCCGATCTGCCAGAACACCTTTGCCCGGTCCATGATATCGATGACTTTCGCCATGAACTCCGCGCTGGCGTCCGAGCTTCCGGACTTTCCTCTGGCGCCGGTGTACTTGGTGAGCACCACGCCATGGTTCAGGTAGCTGGCATTCTTCTTCTCGAAGACATCCGGGAAGGTGGGGTCATAAGCCGCGTTCACGTCTGCGGAGAGGCAGGCGGAACGGGCGAACACTTCTTTTGGGTCTGCACCCTGATTATCGCACAAATATGTGATGTAATCGTGAACATAATTGGAATGCAGGCCAGTATTTCCGACAGAACCGATCTCTTCTTTATCTGTCAGGATGGTGACTGTGGTGTACTCCGGGTCCGTCGTGACCAGCTGGGCCATCAGCGCGGGATAAGCGCATACCCGGTCGTCCTGTCCGTAGGCCCCTACCATAGAGCGGTCAAAGCCCACGTCCCGCGGCTTGTCCGCTGGCACCATCTCGATCTCCGCCCGGGCGAAATCCCGCTCTGTTATACCGTACTTCTCATTGAGGATCCGCAGCACCTCCAGACGGAAAGGTTCCTTCACGTCGCCGTCCGGATAAGGTGTGGAACCGAGGATGATATTCAGCTCTTCGCCCCGGAGCCCCTCTGCCAGGGGACGCTGGGACTGCTTCGCCGCCAGGTGGGGCAGCAGATCCGAAATGCAGAAGATCGGATCCCCCGGATCCTCGCCGATATTGAACTCCGCCTTGGTAAGATCCTTCCGGATCACCACGCCATGCATGGCCAGCGGGATGGTTCCCCACTGGTACTTCCTGATCCCGCCGTAGTAGTGGGTCTTGAAGTACGCGATCTCGTCCTTTTCGTAAAGCGGGTTCGGCTTCAGGTCCAGCCGGGGGGAATCGATATGGGCGCCGTTGATCCGGACGCCTTCCCGGATGTTCCGTTTCCCGAATACCGTGGCAAGGATCGCCTTTCCCCGGTTTACTTCGTAGACCTTATCGCCCGCGGCGTATTTCTTCTGCGGGGAAAAGCGCTCATAGCCTGCTGCTTTCAGCGCCTGTTCCGCGAAGGCGACGCACTCCCTCTCAGTCTTGCACCGCGCGAGGAAATCCTTGTAGCCTTCCGCGAATTCAGCGGCAGCGGCGATCTGCTCCGGTGCTTCTTCCGCAATGTTCGGATAACTCCAGCAAAGCTCTCTCTCCAGTTTCTTCCCCTTCGAAAGCTTTTTCTCTT
Source organism: Stomatobaculum sp. (assembly GCA_017449925.1). Next base: position 1,860 of record JAFSYO010000171.1, on the reverse strand, counting down.
TTTCCGCCATAGTTTCCCTTCTGCTCTCGAAAACTGGAAAGAACCATCAGCGGGATGCTGACGGTCCTTTCCAGTGTAATTTCAACATTAGTTCAGCTTGATCCCCTTTAACAGATCGCCAAGGCTGGTGGTAGCCTTTTCCTTCGCGACAAACTTTCTGTAGTCTTCCTGCGGCTCTTCGGTGGTGTTCCGGTCTGCGCCGCGGAAATCACGGGCGCCCTGCTCCGGCTCCTCAAGTGCACGCATAGAAAGAGAGATCTTTCCGTCGCCGACCTTGATGACCTTGACTTTGATCTCCTGGCCTTCCTGGAGAACGTCCGCCGGGGTCTTCACTCTCTTGCGGGAAATCTGGGAAACGTGAAGCAGACCGGTGGCGTCGCCGCCCAGGTCCACAAATGCGCCGTAGTCCTTGAGGGTCTCGACCTTGCCGTCCAGAACGTCTCCGACCTTGATCTGCGCAAGTCTCTCTGCTTTCGCAGCGTCCTTCTCCGCCTGCTCGATGGCGCGGTGAGAAAGAACGAGACGCTTCTTCTCCGGATCTGCGGTGATCACAACGACCTTAATATGCTTGCCCTGATAATCCTCAAGCTTCTCAACATAAGAGGTGGAAAGCTGGCTGGCCGGGATAAATGCGCGCGTATCTTCAAGATAAGCGATGCAGCCTCCCTTGACAACCTCGATGATCTTAACGTCGAACTGTTCCTTCGTCTCGATCAGCTCCGCAAAGCGATCCCACTTGCCGTTGTCCTCGCTCTCGACCTTTTTCGCTGTCTTAAAAGAATCATTAATTTCCTGTTCAAAATCCTTCATGCTCTCTTCTGCCATGACAAAACCTCCCCAACTAGCCGGCCCAAGGCCGTTATTGTGTCCCATTATAGCACAGTTCCTAAATTTTGGGAACTGTGGAAAACAGTAAATGTTTTCGCTCTCTTTCGGGTCCTTCTTTGTTGCGCTTGCCTAACGGCCCGTTTTCCTGGCCCTTACTGACGCTCCTTTTGTTGCCCTTGACTAACCTGTCATCACCCCAATATAATAATGATAACAGTTCCTAATTTCTCAGGGGGAGGCGCCATGGGAGAATTGAAGTACAGCCGCCAGAGAGAAGCTATCCTGGAGGCATTGATCCTGCGCCATGACCACCCCACTGCCGATACCCTGTACCGCGCGCTGAGAGAGGATCTTCCCCATATCAGTCTGGGGACCGTGTACCGCAATCTGAACCTTCTTTCGGACCTTGGAAGGATCCGGAAGATCCGTTCTGACAGCGGCATCGAGCATTACGACGCGGAGACCCATGAGCACTATCACCTGGTCTGCAGATCCTGCGGAAAAGTCCTGGATCGTCCTATGGAAGCCATCCGGAACCTGGACCGTCTGGCAGAGCAGGGCGGGGTCGGAACTGTGGAAGGTCATGCGCTGGTGTTCTACGGCCGCTGCAGAGTTTGTCTGGACAGCCCGCAGGCCACAGAAGCATGAGTCATTTTGAAACTGCTGTTATTTATATTTACATCTGCACCTGTCAACCATTCCAGCAAACAAATTTTCTTAAAAGGGAGATCAAAACTATGAAGAAATGGAGATGCAAAATCTGTGGTTATATCTGGGAAGGCGAGACTCCGCCGGAGAAATGTCCTCAGTGCAAGCAGCCCTCTACCGTTTTCGAAGCACTGAACGAGGATGAGGAACTGGTATGGGCGTCCGAGCACATTCTCGGCGTCGCGAAGGATGTGGATGAAGAGATCAAGGCCGGCCTGAGAGCGAACTTCGAAGGCGAGTGCTCCGAAGTCGGTATGTATCTGGCAATGTCCAGAGTTGCTTTCCGCGAGGGCTATCCGGAGATCGGCGAGTACTGGAAGACCG
>JAFSYO010000170.1 GCA_017449925.1 Stomatobaculum sp. | reverse complement strand
GGTGACTTCCAGAAGATTCTCGCAAAGGTTGAGAAAGCAGTTGTCGATGCAGGCGGCGCAGGCCGTTTCGGCACATGGGCATACTCCTATGGCTACACTGTTTCCGCAGGCCTTGCTGAGCATGCAAGAAATGTCATCCTTGGCCAGAGCGAGCTCTGCGACATCGATGCTATTTCTGCAGCATACGGCGTTTTCTCCCCCGGCGCAGAGTGGAACGGTTCCAACTACACCAATGTTGAGACCGGCGTGAAGGCAGACAACACCTTCCTGATCTATCAGGATACCTACCTCATGGGCAACCCGGGACACTACATGGGATCCACCAAGGTCGAAGTTCCGGAGAAGTACTTCACTGTGAAGTAAGCTGAAGCTGAGAACCGCAAACAGACAGGAAAAGCCCTTCCCGGGATCAGGATCTGAACATAAGGTCCGGGAAGGGCTTTCTCATAGGAAGGCATTGGTGAATAAATATGTCGAACGCACCGCTTCTGGAGATGCGGAATATTAAAAAAGACTTTTTCGGCAATCAGGTGCTGACGGATATCAACCTGAAGCTCGGAGAAGGCGAAGTACTGGGGCTGGTAGGAGAGAACGGCGCCGGAAAGTCGACCCTGATGAAGATCCTGTTCGGCGCGGCTGATATCTCCTCCACGGGAGGATACGGCGGAGAGATCTTCCTGAACGGTCAGAAGGTTTCTTTTGCCACGCCCTTTGACGCCATTGAGGCAGGAATCGGAATGGTGCACCAGGAATTCTCACTGATCCCCGGATTCGACGCCACGGAGAACATCCTGCTGAACCGGGAGCCGAAGAAGGGAAACCTGGTGGCGGAGATCTTCGGAGAGAGACTGGATACGCTGGACCGGAAGGAAATGGATAGAAAAGCGGAACAGGCCATTGATAAAATGGGTGTCTCCATCGACCGCCACATGACCATCAGCAGCATGCCTGTGGGTCACAAACAGTTTACCGAGATCGCGAGAGAGCTTTCCAAGGATCAGCTGAAGCTCCTGATCCTGGACGAGCCCACAGCGGTCCTGACAGAACATGAGGCAGAAGCCCTGCTGGATTCCATCCGCGGCATGTCCGCCCGGGGGATCGCCGTGATCTTCATCACCCACCGTCTTCACGAGATCCTCTCGGTCTGCAGCAAGGTCGCGGTCATGCGGGACGGTGTCCTGGTAAAGGAAGTCCCGGCGGCGGAGACCAGCGTGGACGAGATCACCCGATGGATGGTCGGTCGGGACGTGAAAGATGATTCGTCGGCACCGGCCGTTTCCGCAGCGGACAGCACAGATGAGAAAAAGACCATCCTGAAGATCGAGAAGCTTTGGGTGGACATGCCGGGAGAGATCGTGCGGAACGTCTCCCTGGAAGTGAAGGAAGGAGAGATCCTCGGGATCGGAGGCCTGGCAGGCCAGGGAAAGCTAGGGATCCCCAACGGCATCATGGGACTCTATGAGGCAGGGGGAAGAGTGGAGTTCGACGGGGAAGAGATCCCGCTGAACAGCCCCAGAAAATGTCTGGATTCTTCCTTCGCTTTTGTGTCGGAGGACCGCAGAGGCGTCGGCCTTCTTCTGGATGAGTCTCTGGAGTGGAATGTGGCCTTCCCGGCCATGCAGGTCCAGAACAAGTTTTTAAAGGAATACCTGGGCGGTCTTGTGAAGTGGAGAGACGAGCAGGCCATCCGGGAAGTCACGGAAAAGTATATCGATGAACTGCAGATCAAGTGCACCAGCTCCCGGCAGAACGCGAGAGAACTCTCCGGCGGAAACCAGCAGAAGGTCTGTCTTGCAAAGGCCTTTGCTTTGGAGCCCAAAGTCCTGTTCGTCTCCGAGCCGACCCGAGGCATCGACGTCGGCGCGAAGGCCCTGGTCCTTGACGCGCTGAAGCAGTTCAACAAAGAAAAACATGTCACTGTCGTTATGATCTCTTCAGAGCTGGAAGAGCTGAGATCTACCTGCGACCGCATTGCCATCGTGTCCGGCGGAAGGATCTCAGGGATCCTGCCGGCGTCGGCGGGCGTGGAAGAGTTCGGCAAGCTGATGCTCAGCAATGTTGTCTGAGGAAGGAGGAGAAATGGAAGAAAACAACGCGATGAAAGACAAATTCGTCACCGCACTGAAAAACTTCGGCCTTCCGCGGCTCATCATTACCGGGTTCCTGCTACTGCTTCTGATCCTGGCGCCGATGGTAGGGGCGGACCTGCCGACACAGATCTCAAATATCATCAACCGCTTCAGCTGGAACGGGATCCTGGTGCTTGCCATGGTCCCCATGGTACATTCCGGCTGCGGACTGAATTTCGGACTTCCGCTGGGAATCATTTCCGGACTGCTGGGAGCGACGCTTTCCATCGAGCTTGGATTCACCGGACGCCTCAGCTTCCTGATGGCTGTCCTGATCGCGACGCCCTTTGCGCTGCTGTTCGGCACGGTCTACGGCTGGCTTCTGAACAAGATCAAGGGCGGCGAGATGATGATCGCGACCTATGTCGGATTCTCCTCCGTTTCCATGATGTGCATGATGTGGCTGCTGCTTCCCTATCACAGCCCCAATATGGTCTGGGGACTTGCGGGAAAGGGCCTGAGGACCACGATCTCACTGGAAGGGTATTATTCCCAGGCACTGGCGGGGATCGCCCAGATCAAACTGGGAAGGATATCCATCCCCACAGGAACGCTCCTGTTCTTCGCGCTGCTGGCCTTCGGGATCTGGGCCTTCCTGCACACGAAGACCGGAACTGCCATGACGGCGGTGGGCTCCAACCCGGCTTTCGCGAAGGCAGCCGGCATCAACGTGGACAAGATCCGCATGCTTTCCGTGATCATGTCCACCTGGCTTGCGGCGATCGGCATCCTGGTCTATGAGCAGGGATTCGGATTCATTCAGCTGTACATGGCGCCGTTCTATATGGCACTGCCGGCAGTTTCCGCCATCCTGATCGGAGGCGCGACGGTGAACAAGGCTACCATCATGAACGTGATCGTCGGCACGATTCTGTTCCAGGGAATCGTCACCATGACGCCGACTGTCATGAACAACATGATCCACATGGATATGTCGGAAGTGATCCGTATCATCGCATCCATGGGCATGATCCTGTTCGCACTGACAAGAAAAACGGAGGCCGCGCGATGAACCAGACGACTCAGCCGGCAGCTTCCGGCGCAAAGAAATTTGATTACGGAATGTTTTTCAGACAGGCTTCCGTTCCGCTGATGTTCATTTTCATCTGCGCTTTTTGTATTCCCATTGCGGACCTGTCTCCCAGTTACCTGGCGAACGAGATCGTGACCCGTATGGGCAGGAACTCCTTCCTGATCCTGAGTCTTCTGATCCCCATCATGGCAGGTATGGGACTGAACTTCGGCATGACCCTCGGGGCCATGGCAGGCGAGATCGGCCTGATCCTGGTCTCCGACTGGCAGATCGTCGGGATCCCGGGAATGGTGCTTGCCGCCATTATTTCAATCCCGATCTCCTGTCTTCTGGGCGTATTCTGCGGCATGATCCTGAACAAGGCGAAGGGCCGTGAGATGATCACCAGCTATATCATGAGTTTCTTTATCAACGGTATCTACCAGCTGGTGGTCCTGTACCTCATGGGAAGCGTGATCCCCATTAAGCACAGCTCCATCAAACTGCCTAGAGGCTACGGCATCCGGAATACTGTTTCGCTGCTCAGCATGAGACAGAAGCTGGACAATCTGATCGCGATCAAGGTCTCCGGCATCAAGATCCCGGTCCTGACCTTCCTGATCATCG
>JAFSYO010000169.1 GCA_017449925.1 Stomatobaculum sp. | reverse complement strand
GCTGACGTTCTTAAACCTTGCAGAGCTGGGTGTCGGCAGCGCGATGGTGTTCAGCATGTACAAGCCTATCGCCGAGGACGATACGCCCGCCATCTGCGCGCTGCTGCGATTGTACCGCACGCTTTACCGGATCATAGGCCTTGCGATCGCGGCAGTAGGCCTGATCCTGATCCCCGTGCTGCCCAAGCTCATCAAGGGTGACCTGCCCGCGGACATGAACCTGTACGTACTCTACCTCATGAACCTGGGCAACACGGTGGTGACGTACTGGCTCTTCGCCTACAGGAGCAGCCTGCTCCAGGCGCATCAGCGCAGGGACGTGATCAGCAAGGTCAGCCTGGCTGTGCGCCTGACGGAATATGTCATTAAGATCCTGATCCTCATCTTCTCCCGGAACTATTATCTCTATCTGGCCGTCCAGCTTTTGTGCCAGATCGCCGTGAATATCCTTACGGCAGTCATCGCGAAGAGGATGTATCCAAAGTACGCGCCCGCGGGAAAGTTGCCGAAGGAAAAGACCATGGATATTTTCCGCAGGGTGCGGGACCTGTTCACCTCGAAGCTTTCCGCCACGGTCTTTGATTCCGCAGACACGCTGGTCATCTCCGCCTTTATGGGCCTTTCCATCCTCGCGGTCTATCAAAACTACTACTTTATCATCACGGCACTGCGCATGATGCTGGTGGTGATCCTCAATGCCTGCATGGCCGGGGTCGGAAACAAGATGGTCATGGAGAGCGGAGAAGCGAATTACAGGGATCTTGAAAGGATCAGCCTCCTGTTCAGCTGGATCCTGGGCGTGAGCAGTTCCATGCTGCTTTGCGTATACCAGCCCTTCATGCATGTATGGATGGGCGAGGAGAACATGCTGGAGATCGGGCTCGTGCTCTGCTTCGTCGTCTATTACTATTCCATGGGTGCCAACAAGCTGGTCAATATGTTCAAGGACGCCGCAGGAATCTGGCGGAAGGACCGCTGGAGGCCGCTGATAGCGGCACTGGTCAATCTGACGCTGAACCTGCTCACCGTCCGGTGGCTGGGCCTGTACGGCGTACTGCTGTCTTCCGTTGTTTCCATCGTCTTCATCCAGATCCCCTGGCTCTTCCACAACCTGTTCCAGGAGGTATTCCCGCGTGAGTTCCTAGGCAGGTATATTAAGCTCTTCTGCAGGCTCTCGGCAGTCGCGCTCATCTCCTGCGCGGCATCCTGGTATGCGTGCAGCCTGTTTAAGCTCGATATCTGGCCCGCGCTCATCCTGAACGCTATCGTGAGCTTTGCGGTGCCGAACCTCTTCTATCTCGCAGTCTACGGCCGGAACCCGGTATTCAGGGGAAGCCTGTCACACCTGAAAAAGAGTCTCCTGTCCAGGGGCAGGAAAGGCTAAGATCATCGCAGCAGAATACTCTTCCGGAATGCTAACTACAGAAACGAGGAACAGTAAAATGATCAGCGTCATCGTACCGGTATACAAAGTGGAGAAATACCTGAGAAAATGCGTGAACAGCATTCTCAGCCAGACCTATACCGATTTTGAGCTGCTGCTGGTCGACGACGGCTCGCCGGACAACTGCCCGCAGATCTGTGACGATTGCGCCGCCAAAGACTCCCGCGTGCGCGTGATCCACAAGAAAAACGGCGGCTTGATCTCCGCCCGGAACGCCGGCATCCTGGCCGCCAAAGGTGACTATGTATGCATCCTCGACGGGGACGACTGGGCGCTGGAAAACATGCTGGAGTTCATCCATGATACCGTGTCGAAGTCGCCTGAACCGCTCGATATGGTGCTCTTTGCGGCGCACAACGTATATGAGGACCATATGGAAGAGACCCTGAACAATGTCCCGGATGGCTTCTACAACCGCTCCCGTCTTGAAAAGGAGATCTTCCCGTACCTGCTGATAGACTCCCGGAAAGGGCTTCAGGCGGGCGTCATCCAGGCGCACACCTGGGACAAGGCGTTCAAGAGGGAACTCATCACTGAGCATTACACGCGTGAGGAACGGATCCGCGTCTTTACCGACGTGCCCATGACCTACGAATGCATTTTCTACTCTCAGAACGTGTACATCTGCAATGAGCCCCTGTACATGTACAACAAGACCAATGAGGACTCTATCCGCGCCAAGAGCCGGGAGAACCTTCTAACAAAGAGCTTCTATTACATGATCAGTTATATGCGGGAACACATGAGCGGCCTGGGGCCGTCCATCGACCGGCAGCTTAACGAATACGCGGCCATGCTGATCATCCGCACCGGAAAGTACCGTGCCGAGACGGATCCCTCCCTGCAGGTGGCCGCGCAGCACATAAAGGAAGGACTCAAGGAATCGGACATGCTGTCCTTCGTATCCGTCAAAGGCCTGCCACGGAAGGCAGGCGCGGTGATCCAGCTGCTCAAGATGCGCATGTATCTGCCGGCCATGGTGCTTTGCGCGGCAAGAAACAGGCAGCAGGGAATAAAAACCATGCAGTCCGGATGATCCTTTGAATTCAGGTTTTTCTGCCAGAAACGTCTGAATAACAATCGAAAGCAGGTGCTATCATGTACAAACGGAGATTACGCGGCTGGTCCCAGCATATCGACTTTATGCTCCTGGACATTCTCTGCGCCATTCTGAGCCTTTTCGTCGCGTTCCTGCTCATAAAAAAAGACGGGGTGCTGTCATCCCGCTTCTTCTGGCGGATGGTCGTCGAGACCTCGCTTGTGAACCTGGTCGTGATGATCGTCCTGGATACCTATCACAGCGTGCTGCATCATTCACCGTGGGATGAAATGGTCAAGCTTCTGGCACAGACAGGGTATCTCATCATCATCCTCCTGGTATTCGAGCTGCTGAACCAGTCGAACGACCCCGATCTGTCAAAGATCGCGCTGATCGCCGTACCGCTGTATGTGCTGACCTGTTTTATCGTGCGCCAGGTATACAAAAACTTTCTGAAGAAAAAGCATCATATATTCAACAAGCATTCCATGCTCATCGCGCTGGAATCTTCCCAGATTCCCACGGTCATTCCGAGGATCCTGCACTCGAACTACGGCTCCTACCGCTTCTCCGGTATTGCGATCATGGGCGAGGATCCTTCCGAAGACGAGGCACGGAAGGCGCTGCGTGAGCTGCGCGAGGAGTTCCCGGAAGTCGAGACGATCCCGATCGTGGCCACAACGGACACCCTGATTCAGTACCTGACCAACAACTGGGTGGATGAGGTGTATCTCGACGTGCCGCCCAAGACCGACCTGCCCGTAGACCTGATCAACAGCCTCATGTGCATGGGCATCACCATCCATACCGCCTTAACGCACCTTGACGATATCGAGTCCCGGCATAAGAACGTGGAATGGATCTGCGGCCATCTGACGATTACGACCTCCCTGGGGTATATCACGGGCCGTGACCTGCTGCTGAAGCGCCTCATGGATATCGCGGGTGGACTGCTCGGATCCCTGGCTACACTGCTTCTCATCCCGCCTATAGGCCTTGCCATCTTCCTGTCCGATCCCGGTCCCATCTTCTTCGCGCAGACGCACATCGGTGAGAACGGAAAGAAGTTCCAGATGTACAAGTTCCGCAGCATGTATAAGAATGCCGAAGAACGGAAAAAACAGCTGGCACAGGAGACCGGTCAGGAAGACCAGCTGATGTTCAAGATGGAACACGACCCGCGTATCATCGGACAGAAGCAGCGTCCTGACGGGACATGGAAAAAAGGCATCGGCGGATGGATCCGCGACCTGTCCATTGACGAGTTCCCCCAGTTCTTCAATGTCCTGAAAGGCGACATGTCCCTGGTCGGTACGCGTCCGCCTACAGTCGACGAATGGCACCGCTACGAGCCCTTCCACCGCGCCAGGATGTCCACCAGGCCCGGGATCACCGGTCTCTGGCAGGTCAGCGGCCGCAGCGAGATCCGGGACTTTGATACGGTCGTACGTCTCGACCGCGAATATATCGAAAACTGGTCGCTTAAGCAGGACATCCATATCCTGTTCAAGACCGTGTATGTCGTGCTTCTGCGGAGAGGCGCCATGTAATCTCAATGCTAACTAAAAGGATCGACCTGTTCGGGTCGATCCTTTCGTTATGTCTTTTTTGCTGCCAGGACTGCCGTATCATCAATCGTTGATGTACACATACCCGTCCATGATCCTGCGGGCAGTGCGGACTGTACCGGCTTTAAGGACATCGTTCCCATCCATCACGATCTTGATCGGCAGCACACCATAGGGATGTCCGACGCGCAGCGTATGCCCGTCCCACTCAGTACCGACGGCTTCCTGTGCCAGTGTACCGCAGATATTGGCAGCCGCAGCCAAAGCAATACCGGAGGTAATGGGATGAGTCTTATGGAATGCGCCTACAGAGACCACACGGGAGCAGATATCCATCTCCGTTCCGGAAATCACAACACCATTTGAGCCCATGAAATCATGCGCCTGAGAAACCACGGCGATCTTAGGCCTGGCCAGTGATTTTTCCGTGGCATCTTCCGCCTTGTCTACAAAGCCATAGAGCACAGCCGCCTGGCAGCGGATAGCTTCTATATGCCTGAGCAGTTCCTGATCCTGCTGGAAGGGAGTGATTTCGCCCCCGTTGAGTCCCAGGTCTGCAGCACGAAGGATCGTGACCGGATTGGAGCAATCGATCAGCGTGGCTTCTATAGGAGCATAACCTGTTGGATACAGGATGTCGCGGACATTGCCCGTGGGAAACAGTTTTCCGGTCGTAGCACCACCCGGATGCTCAAAATAGACATCCATTCCGGCACCTGTTCCCGGCACTCCTGTGATGCGGGCGTCACCGGTTGTCATGGCTTTCCCATCCTTCACCGGCACATGCTCCTCGATGAATTTGCCCGTGTTGGTGTTTTTCACGCGCACGACAGTGACGGGCTCTTTCGCAGGCACCAGTCCCTCATCCACTGCGAAGGGTCCGACGCCGCAGGAGATATTCCCGCAGTTCACGCGGTCATCTACCACAGGAGCATCCACACCGATCTGGAAAAAAGTGTAATCGATGTCATAGGAAGGATCCTGAGACGGTGCGATCACAGCGATTTTGCTGGTGATCTGAGCGGCACCGCCCATGCCGTCTATCTGTTTGGGATCGGGCGTGCCCATGACCTTGAGAAAGATTTCAGGCCACAGCGTGCGGTCCTCAGGCAGATCTTTTTCATGGAAGAAAACCGCCTTGCTCGTACCGCCGCGCATGTATACACATTTCAGTTTCATAAACTCCCCCTGCACTTCATCGCTTATAAGCGCGTGAAGCCTCACGCCGCGTTAATTGCGTGAGGCTTCTTTCGCTTTGTCCATAAACACATTAATGATGCAGCCCGCCAGCAGCGCGCGGGTCTCTTCCTGGGTCAGTTTTCCCCATTCGACTTTTACAGGCAGCCACTGCCCGTCCCGCAGGAGCATTAGCTCCATTCCTTCCGCGCTCTCGCGCAGCAGCCGCGCGATTCCCGGAAGCACCAGCACGTCACCGGGCACCAGAGCAGGCAGTTTATCACACTGCATGGGCAGGATGCCCCAGTTCATGCAGTTTGTACGGTAGCGTTTGGTGGGATACTCCTGCGCCAGATTAGCAAGGCCGCCCAGGATCCGCTGGCAGCTGACCGCCTGCTCACGGCTGGAGCCTTCACCAAGCTCTTCCGCGCACAGCAGGCCGCCCAAAGCGATCTGCTCCGCCTGTGCGCCGCAGTTTTCAGTCAGATATTTCCGGGCAGCCGCTATAGCATCCGTTCCAGGCTGTTTTCCTTCGATCATGTCCACCAGGCTGTGTGCGCGGCGGACGAAATCACGGTCGCGGCCCGACATCAGATACTCCGAAAGACGCATGGGATTGCTGCGCAGCGAGGATGCCTCACCGGAAGGGATTAGGTCGTCTGTCGTTACAGCTCCGGAATACATGCCAGTAACCGTGAGGATCAGGTGCTCCGCCATACGGCTGAACGCCGGCCAGTTGGAGATACCAGGACCCATCGGTACTTCTGTCTCTGTTTTTGGATCACCATATCCGTTATAGACACGGCGGCGGTAGAATTCTGGATCGTAGGACTGCTCAGGATCCGTATAGCGGATATCCAGATCGGTAGCAGGAGTCAGCAGACCATCGTTCCGAACAGTAGCCGCGATGGAACGCGCATCCATCAGCGCCACGGACGCGATCTGTCCGTTCTGGACCTTCGAGCCCTCGCGGTTCGGGAAATTCCGGGTGGAATGACGGATCGAGAAGGCATTGTTGGCGGGGGTGTCCCCGGCTCCG
>JAFSYO010000168.1 GCA_017449925.1 Stomatobaculum sp. | reverse complement strand
CTTCTACTATCATAGTCCGTTGTTTGACATTCCCTCCGCCGCACGGAAACGAACATCCTTACGGTTTCAGTAGCTTCATAATACGCCCGCGCGGGCAAAGCTTAGCGCGCGTCGTTTCTCACATAGTCGACGCCCGGGTCCCGGAGTGTGAGTGCCCCGGGCCGGACGGCAGCAATTAAGCTGCGAATGCTAATTCGTCGTTAGCGTTTATATTTAATTTTGCCGTTTAACGCACTGCATGCGGATAGCTTCTCCGGCTGCATGGTCCCTGTCGAAACCGGTACATCCCCAAAAGATATAAATATTTTATCACAAAGAAGGAAAAGTCTCAATCTCCGTTGATCAGTACTTCACGGAACCCTTGAAGTTCCTCTCAAAATCCCTTCTCTGATCGTTTTTCGCAATGCTGTCCCGCTTGTCGTAGTTCTTTTTGCCCTGGGCCAAGGCAATCTCCACCTTGACAAGGCTGCCCTTGAAAAAGACCTGGAGCGGCACCAGCGTCAGTCCCTTCTCCTTGATCTTTCCGGTCAGGCGGCGGATCTCGGAGCGATGCATCAGGAGTTTCCTTACCCGGAGCGGATCCTTGTTGAAAATATTACCTTTCTCGTAGGGATTGATGTGCATTCCGTTGATGAACACCTCCCCGCCCTTGATCTCGACCCAGGACTCCTTGATGGAACACTGCCCGAGGCGGAGCGATTTCACCTCCGTCCCGAACAGTTCGATCCCGCATTCGAAGGTCTCCAGAATGAAATAGTCGAACCTCGCTTTTTTATTGTTCGCGATCAGTTTCACGTTCTCCTTCGGCATCCTGTTCCTGCCTTTCCCCGACGCTTCGGAAAGCCTCTCCCGCCGGAATGAAATTGACGGTCCGCGCCAGTTTGTCCGCCGCGGACACCTTGATATTCAGCCTGTCTCCAAGCCTGTACCGTCTTCCTGTCAGTTCTCCCACCAGCTCATAGCTGCCGCTGAACAGGTCATAATAATCCGGCGGCAGGTCCTGCACGCGGATCATTCCTTCCACAGTATTTTTCAATGTGACAAAGAGGCCGAAGCGGGTCACTCCGCTCACAACCCCCTCATGGATCTCCCCGATATGTTCTTCCATATACTCACAGATCTTGAAGCGTACGCTTTCCCGCTCCGCTTCATCTGCTCTTCTCTCCAGCGCGCTGGTCTCCTTCGCCACCTCCGGCAGAAGATCGTCATATCTCCTGATCCTGTTTTCATCCAGTTCTCCCCGGAGATTCTGTCTGATGATCCGATGAATCATCAAATCCGGATAGCGCCGGATCGGAGAAGTAAAATGCGTATAGTACCTGGAAGCCAGTCCGAAATGTCCTGAACAGTCTGTGCTGTAGCAGGCCCGTTTCAGGGACCGGAGGGTGATGCGGCTGATCAGCCGTTCCTCTTCCGTCCCTTCAGCCTTTTCCAGAAGCTTCTGGATCTCCTTCGGATGGATCTCTCCGTTTCTTCCGCGGATAATATATCCAAAGTTGTTTACAAAGACCGACAGCTGATTCATTTTCTCCGGATCCGGCTTGTCGTGGATCCGGTACAGGAAGGGCAGCTCTGCCCAGCAGTACTCCTGGGCGACGGTCTCATTGGCGGCGATCATGAAATCTTCGATCAGTCTTGTGGCATCATTGCGCTCGTAAGGCCGGATCCCGACTGTCCTGCCGTTTTCGTCCAGAAGAACTTTTGTCTCCGGAAAATCAAAATCGATTCCTCCGCGCTCCCGGCGTTTTTCCCTCAGCTTCTTCGCCAGAAGATCCATTTCCAGGATCATGGGGATCACGTCAGCGTACTGCCGCTGAAGTTCCTCAGGAAGCGACTGCATCGGGGCTGTCTCGATGATCTTCTGTACTTCCGTATACGTCATGCGGTGAGAGGAACGTATCACGCTGCCGCAGATCTCGTGACGCACCACAGACCCGGAAGTATCGATCTCCATGATGCACGAAAGCGTCAGCCGGTCTTCCCCCTCATTCAGAGAACAGATCCCGTTGGAGAGTACCCGGGGAAGCATCGGGATCACCCGGTCCGCCAGGTATACACTGGTTCCCCTGCGAAGCGCTTCCCTGTCCAGAAGACTGTTCTCCTTCACATACGACGATACATCCGCAATATGTACGCCAAGTTCCCTGTTCCCGTTTTCAAGTGTGCGGAGCGAGACCGCATCATCCAGGTCCTTCGCGTCTTCCCCGTCGATGGTAATAACTTTCAATCCCCGGAGATCTTTTCGTTCTGCAGCTGCCTCCGGGCTCTTCATCACTTTGTCCGGGGTCTCCAGGGCAGCCTCTTCCGCCTCTTTAAGCACTTCGCCGGAAAAATCCGCAGGGAGATCAAAGGCCCGTACGATCGACAGGATATCCGTTCCCGGTGTATTCACATGACCGAGATCCTCGGTTACTTCCCCCTGCAGAAGCTCTTCCCGGTGTTCCTGGAACCGGGTGATCCGCACTACGACCTTGTGGCCGGTGGAGGCCCCCAGGGTCTTCCCCGGAGGGACTTGAATATCAGCGGAGATCCGCCGGTTGTCCGGGTGTACGATACCCCCTTTCCGGTCCTGACGGAAATACCCTACGATGCGGGTATTCGCGCGCTTCAGTATCCTTGTGACCCTTCCTTCTGCCCTTCGTCCGCTCTGCCCCGGGTCCACGGTGACCTGCACCATATCACCGTCCAGTGCGCCGTGCAGGCAGTCTTTCCCTATGAAGATATCCGTGTCAGAATTCTCAGGGCGCACAAAGCCGAAGCCCTTCTCGTTTCCCATAAAAAGGCCGGCAAACTCGTGTTTCTTTTCTTTTCCGTACTTTCCCCGCCCGGATACTCTGATCTTTCCCTCCGCTACCAGAGCATTCAGGACATCCTCGAGGTCTTTTCTTTTGCTTTTCGGAACGTTCAGAAAGATGGCGATCTCCCGGAGACGCATCGGGCGGTACATGGGATCGCTCATGAGATGGAGAATCACTTCTTTTCTGTTTTTCATTTCCTCTGATGTCATATTTTCCTCCCATGTTCCGTTCCGTCTAAAAAAGCTCCCGCCTGAAGCGGGAGCTTTCTGCAGTTTGATACGGTCAGCCGATAATATTAAGCACCAGCGCGATCACCATAAACAGCACTGCGCAGACCGTGGTTCCCTTTTCAAGAGTCCCCTCTACGGAACGACTCTTGTTCTTGCCCCAGTAGGATTCGGCGATGCCGCCAATGGAACCAAGACCTCTCTGCTTGCCCTCCTGCAGCAGGACGATTCCTGTAAGGGCCACGCAGACGATCACGAAAATGATCGATAAAATCGTATTCAGCATAACAGTCTTATCCCTCCAATACACAGATACAGGAATCATAGCACAGGTCGTCTGAAGATTCAAGACAGAATCTCACTTCCTGTAAAGAAGGATCTGCCCGTTCTCACACTCTCATGGTGATTCCGTGGCGGTTTCCGAGATTCCGGAGGATTTTTTCCACAAAGCGGTCAATGTCCTCGTTTTTCAGCTCTTCATCCTTCGGCCGGAAAGTCACCGTAAATGCCATGCTCTTTTTTGACGGCGGGATGGGAAGCCCTTCGTACACGTCAAACAGTTTCACCGAGCGGACATACTTGCAGGACTCCCGGATGGTCTGCTCCGCCTCGGCGCAGGTAACAGTCTTGTCCATAATAAGTGCCAGGTCCCTGGAAACTTCCGGGAATTCCGGCAGCGGCTCGAACTGAGGCGCTTTCGTCTCTATGTCGTACAGCGACCTGAGATCAAGTTCTGCCAGATACAGATCAGTCCTCATACTCTGTTCTGCAGCGATATCGTATGCCAGTTTCCCGACATAACCCACTTTGGTGCCGCCGACATAGATCAGCGCTGCCTGATAGGGATGCAGGAAGGGTTCGCTTCCGACCTCATACCGGAACTCTAAGTGCAGCGTCTCCGCCACCAGGTTGCAGGCTCCCTTGATAGTATAGAAATCCTCTTCGCCGCCAAAGAACGCCATGACCAGGTGGTCCCTCTCATCCGGATACTCCTTCAGCGGGAGCTCCTTCGGAATAAAGACCTTTGCCACCTCGAACAGGCGGCCCTCCAGGATACCGTTCTTCTGGTTGCGCACGACAGCATTGACCATGGACGCTGTCAGAGTGGTCCGCATCAGGGAAAGCTCTTCGCTGAGGGGGTTCATGATCCGGATGGCTTTCATCTCCGGGTTGCCTTCTTTGTATTTAAGCATCTTCAGGTCTGCCGGAGAGAAGAAGGAATAATGGATGCACTCGTACATTCCTGCGCCGCAGAGTGTCCTCTTCAGCTTGAGCTCCTTCTCCTGCTCCTCGTTCAGCCCGCCGGTGGTGACTTCCGCGGACTTCAGGAAGGTGGGGACGATATGCTCATAGCCGTACAGACGGATCACTTCTTCCGCCACATCCTGCCAGCTCTCCATGTCCTCACGGTAAGCCGGGACCTGAAGAGTAAGAACGCCGTCTTTGATCTCCGGCTCCATATTCAGGGACTTCATGATGCGGAGAATGTCCTCTTCCGGCACGGTGATGCCGAGGACATCGGCGATGCGGCTCACCTTGACGGACAGAGCGCGCTTCTCGATGCTGTTGCCGGTATTCACTTCGCTGTGGGCACAGGAAATCTTGCCGGCGCCAAGCTCCTGCACCAGGTGCAGGGCTCTCTTCATCGCCATGACAGTGGTATACTCATCCACACCCTTCTCGTAGCGGGCGGAAGCGTCAGTTCTCTTTCCCAGCGCCCGGGAGGTGCGGCGGATGTTGTCGCGGGCAAATTTGGCGGCTTCGAAGATGACCTCTGTTGTTTCAGGAAGGATCTCGGAGTTCAGACCGCCCATGACGCCGGCCACGCCCACCGGCTTCTCGGCGTCGACGATCAGCAGGTTGGAAGAATTCAGCGTATATTCGTTTCCGTCCAGCGTGACCATCTTCTCGCCGTCTTCCGCGCGGCGCGCCACGAGGTAAGGTCCTGCGATATGGTTCCTGTCATAGGCATGCATGGGCTGACCCAGCTCCAGCAGGATAAAGTTCGTGATGTCCACGATGTTGGAAATGGAGTTCAGGCCGGCCAGGGCCAGGCGGCGCTTCATCCATGCGGGAGATTCCTTGATCTCCACGTCGTAGATGTAGTGGCCCAGGAACCTCTGGCAGAATTCCGGCGCGTCGATCCCCACATGGAAGCCCGGGAGTTCGACATCTGTCTCTTCATAATCCAGCGCCGGCTCCTTCAGCGGCTTATTCAGCACTGCCGCGACTTCCCTAGAGATGCCGAAGATGCTCTGGCAGTCAGGACGGTTCGCGGTGATGGAAATATCAAAGAGCCAGTCGTCCAGTCCGATGATAGGCTTTACATCCGCTCCGACAGGCGCATCCTCCGGCAGAAGCAGAAGTCCGTTGTAGCCTGCGCCGGGATAAAGATCCTCCGAGACGCCGAGTTCCACACCGGAACAAAGCATTCCCTGGGATTCATATCCCCGGAGCTTGCCTTTCTTGATGGTCATCACGCCTTCCACAGTTTTATGGTCCTTTGCGGTGGCGTAGACTGTGGCGCCCACCAGCGCTGCCGGGAATTTCTTGCCTGCTTCCACATTGTCCGCGCCGCAGCAGATCTGGAAAGTCCCGTGCTCTCCGCAGTTCACTGTGCACACATGAAGATGCGTCTCCGGAATAGCATCACAGGTCTCCACAAGGCCTACCACGACGTTGGAAATATCCTTTCCTAACTCTGTAAGCTCCTCCACTTCAAAGCCGCAGGAAAACAGCTTGTCCTGCAGTTCCTGGGGAGTACAGTCAATATCTACATAATCCTTCAGCCAGCTGAATGGTGCAATCATGATGTTTTTCTCCCTCCCTTCTCAATCGTCGATCTGGTCGAGCACCCGGAGATCCGACTCGAACAGGAGCTTTATGTTGTTGATGCCGTACTTCAGCATGGCGACGCGCTCGATGCCGATACCAAAAGCAAATCCGCTGTAGATCTCCGGGTCGATCCCGCAGTTCTCCAACACCTTCCTGTTCACCACGCCGGCGCCCAGGATCTCGATCCAGCCGGTGCCCTTGCAAAGACGGCATCCCTTGCCGCCGCAGGCAAAGCAGCTTACGTCCACTTCGACAGAGGGCTCTGTAAACGGGAAATACGAAGGTCTCAGGCGGGTACGTACGCCTTCACCGAACAGCTTCTGCACAAAAACATCCAGCATTCCCTGCAGGTCGCACAGGGTAATGCCCTTGTCCACTACCAGGCCTTCCATCTGGCTGAACATGGGCGAATGGGTCGCGTCATCGTCGGAACGGAATACCTTTCCGGGGGAAAGGATCTTGATCGGCGGTTTCTTCGCCTCCATGACGTGGATCTGGCCGGCGGAAGTCTGGGTACGAAGCAGGAACTCATCGCTCAGATAGAAAGTATCCTGCATATCCCTGGCCGGATGGTCCTGGGGCGTATTCAGTGCGGTGAAGTTGTAGTAGTCTGTCTCGATCTCCGCGCCTTCGAAGATATCGAACCCCATACCTGCGAAAATATTCACGATCTGGTTCTTCACCTGAGTGTTGGGGTGCAGATTCCCTCTCTTGATCTCCTTTGCCGGGATGGAGATATCGATCTTCTCTTTTTCATATCTTTTCTGGAGTTCCAGGGCCCTTGCCTTTTCTTCCATCTTCTGAAGATTATCCAGGACCCAGTCCTTCAGCTGGTTCACGCCCTGGCCGAACTCCGCTTTTTCCTCCGCAGGAATGCTGCGCATTTCCTTCATGAGCCCGTTCACCAGGCCGCCCTTACGGTCCAGGTATTTCTTCCGGAGCTCATAGATCGCGGAAGAATCCATGCGTTCCTTCACCTCGGACCGGAACTGCTCCCGAATGGCCTCAAACTTTGTTCTGTCCATTGTTTTTCTCCTTTGTATTAGTGCGGCATCAAAGTAAAAAAGTCCCATATTCTTTCGAATATGGGACGAGTTTGTTTTACCCGCGGTGCCACCCGTGTTCCTGCTCTCGCAGACGCTTTAAGCCTGTAACGCGGGCCGCGTCGAAGCCTACAGGACACGGGGCGGAGAACCGCCCTGACGTTCAGCTCCGCTGCTCCGGCGTGAAATTTCACCGCCGGGTGGGGTCCTGTTTCCTTGGGACACTGCCGGAGGGACTTTCAGCCAGCGATCCCTCTCTCTGTTCGGACACCCGGAGCTACTTTGCGCCATCAAAGCATTTTTTCTCTGAAACTTATGCCATTTTAAGCGCAGAACTCCGTTTTGTCAACTGTCGATGAGCTGTGTGTAAAGAAACCGGATACCGATCTGCAAAGCACACATAAGCCGAAAGTTCTTAGCGGATACAGTCCCGACTGGACCGCTCAGAAGGGACTGCGTACGCTCAGAACTTTCTGGCAGTGTGCGGCGCAGATCGGTATCCGGTTTCGTATTCTTACTGCTCCTGTCGTGCCCACCGGAAATTCGGCACCACATCTGACCATCTGCTGATGCCGATGATGGATTTCGCGAATTCCGTTGCCTCCAGAGTTTTATCTTTCTTGTCGATATCCCGGAACACAGCCCAGATCTTTCTTCTGCCCGCAGCAATGATCTGATCGCCGGCGTCCATCCTGCAGGACCAGAGGCCGAAGGCACAGGAAGTCCGCACTTCAGATGGGGCGTCCACCTGACGGCTCAGGATCAGGGCATCCACCAGCGGATTGGAGTCCGCGATGTAATACGCATAAGCAAAGGCCGCCGCCTGCTGCTGCGCTACATCTCCTCTGGTGGGACTTATCGCCGTAAATCCCTGCTCGGAAAGGATCACCCTTCTGGGGTTCCCGTCCGGGGCCAGGTAATCCGCAGTGCAAAGGTAATTTGTCAGGACATTCAGATTCTCAAAATCGATCACATGGGTTCCCAGATCCTGCGTCACAGCCCCGGTCAGGTGGTCATCCCAGAATTCCGGTTCTGTCATGGGATAGGGATACGGATGATACGCCAGGTTCCAGTACAGGTTTCCGCCGTTCCGGATCGAGTTGTTCACCTTGTCCAGAACCGCCTTGCCGGAATACTTAAGCATGCCGTCCGCCGTCGGATCGTTCCAGTTCTCGTCGATGGAGAAAAACACCCTGGCGTTGGCGGAATGGCTGCGGATCGCTGTGTAGCATACGCGGAAACTCCGGACATATTCCTTGACGTACCGGTCGATGTCCATGCTGCCCATGTAGTTCCAGTTCAGGTTGTTGTTGATCTCATTTCCGATGACCCAGTGGGACACCCGGCCGTAGTTGGGATTCTCGCCGGAATATCTTTCTGCCAGGAAGGATAGCAGCGCCCTGGTGGTTTCGCAGCCGCTTTGTGTGGCTGTGTTGAATCCGTAGTAAAAAGCCTGGCTGTTCTTCGCCCCTCCCGGGTAGACCAGCTCCGGCATCCTGTCGTTCCAGCCGTTCAGCACGATCGCCGTGATCATCAGGTCTTTCCCTGAGAAGGCGCTGATCGTCTTGTCATAGGCCGCGATCTGAGCTGCGTCGAACTGATAAGTCTTCCCTTCATAGGTATAGCTGACGCCGGTGCCTGCCGTGAGATGCGCCAGATTGAAATTCACGTTCACATGCTTCACGCCGATTTCAAAAGCATCGGCCAGCATATCCAGCTGTACCAGCAGACCCTTTTTTGTCAGCGGAGCGCGGTATTCCAGACGGCTTTTCGCTGTCTCCTCCGGGTTTCTGATGTAGGCGCGGTTGCTGATGATCTGGTACTTTCCTCCCAGCCACACTGTGGCCACAAAAGAAGAATACAGTCTGGAATCCTTTGTTCCCTCATTCAGGGGCAGGGAAAAGGAAAAGTTTCCCTGCTCAGTACAGCTGGCTGCCGGCTGTCCGCTGATCTCGTCCTGCCAGGGCTGCAGTTCAAAGAAATAAAGGATCCCGTCCTCGGCTGAATAGTCTCCGGACACTGTTCCTGTGACATTGACCTGTCCGTTCTGTATCGTCGCGTCGAGCCAGGCTGTTTCTGTGGGGACCGGATCTGGGATCACTGCTTCCGCTGCGGCCTCTCCCTCCGCCGCGGTCTCTCCCTCCGCAGTGCCCGCTCCGCTTTTGTTCTCCTGCCCTCCGGCTGTCTGTCCGGAGACAGTCTGTGTCTGATGTGTATATGTACTTCCGTCCGGCCCGACGCCGACGACCTCCGCACCGTAAGCCGCTGCTGTCTGCGCCATGAGGAAAACAGCGCCAAGCAGCGCAAACTTTATCATTCTGTTTCCTGCTGTCAGCATGATGACCTCCTTCCGATCAAGTCCTTATATATGGGTGCAGTCACCTCGCACCCTGATTGCCAAATGGATACATAGATTATATATTCAGCCCATGAAAAGAAACAGAAGGATTCATCTTACATTCTCTTACGGTTTTTTGTATAAGAAGGACGGTGCTCTCAGGACAGCATTCCCTCTGTCGGTTTCACTTCGCAGCGATCCGGACGCCGCTTTGGGCTCCATGAGACCGTTGGGTCGCCGTCGCGGCGCCGCGCTGCTTGTGAAACTCTCCGGCGGGAACGATTTGTCCTGAG
>JAFSYO010000167.1 GCA_017449925.1 Stomatobaculum sp. | reverse complement strand
GGGCTAATCTCTATGCTTGACTACTACACCGCATGGGGTGTCACTTGTTAAGTTGATTGAACCGCCGTGTACCGAACGGTACGCACGGTGGTGTGAGAGGTCGGAAATTCCTCAATCAGAGGAATTTCCTCCTACTCGATCCTGAACTGCAGAAAGACAATGATCATTCTTCCAGAAATGATTCCAGCAGTGCCATTACGGCTTTTTTCTGATGAAGCGAAAGACGGTTCCACAGTATAAGAATGCGCTTTTGTTCCTCGTTCAGTGAAAACCCGCTGTTTTCTTCGGAAAAGAACTGGGAAAGTGTAATACCTAAGCCGCCACATATTTTTTCAATCGAAGCAAGACTTGGCTGCAGATTTCTGGATCGCCAGGTCGAAATTGTCGACTGCGGAATATCAGAATTGGCAGCTAATGTATAGTCACTCCATCTGCGCAAATCCCGTTCCTTTTCGATGCGCCTTAAAACATCAAATTTCGCCTTTTCGTGTTTCACAATAAATTCTCCTGCAAACCGAATTCATTGATACGATTATATTTAGCATAGTGTTGAAAAATAAGTATAATTATCATAATTATTATTTCGATATATAGTAATAATATATGGCGTTTTATATTAAATATAATAAAAAAGAGACCCGGATTACCGGGCCTCTATTAAGAGGTTATTCAGAATCACTGTTTTTTTCAGAACAGGAATCCGGCTGCAGCATAGAGCAGAAAAGCGATGGAAGAAATGATCACGCTCCAGCGGATCCGGATATTCAGGACTTCATCCGGATTGCATCCGATAAGAGTGCCTACGGTGAGCGCTCCGGCGGTAAACATACAGCAGTGTTCTCCCGCGATCCCGGCGGCGGAAGCAGCTCCGATGCAGAGAGCGGGATTCGCGCCCAGGGCAGCAGCCAGTCTCAGGACGATGGGAAAGACGATAGCGTAGGTCGCCCAGGAGGAACCCAGCAGAATAGTCGTCAGGAGGCAGAGAAGAAAAAC
Source organism: Stomatobaculum sp. (assembly GCA_017449925.1). The sequence continues at coordinate 20,696 of JAFSYO010000167.1, read as the reverse complement.
ACCTGCCGGGAACAGGGGAGCTGCCTCTCCGACGAAAACAGCCGCGTTCTCGAACCAGTTGTCCAGCGAGAGCTGTGAAAGCAGAGTGGAGAAACAAATGGTAAGCAAGTACAGGACAATGGGCACGGTGGTATCCGCGAATCCCCGCAGAAGGATCTCCGTGAACTGTTCCGGCGACATCAGTTTCTGCCAGCAGTAAAACAGAAGCATGAACAGGACCGTGGCGACCAGGCCGACTGCGCTGTCCAGCGTAACACGTCCCTCATGAAGACTTCTGGAAGTAAGGGAAGCGACCGCGAGGAACACGAGAGGGATCAGGACGTTTCGCGGTTTTCCCCAGATCTCAGAGTCATTTGTGCTGAGGAACGACTCCGAGCCGACGGGCCAGAGCGTCCCGCCGTTTTTCACGCGCTCCTCCGCTGCCTTAAGCTTTTTCGTCAGCGGAAGTTTACCCTCAGCAAATAGAAGCATGAAGATGAGTACGATAATAGAATAAAAATTGAACGGGATCGACCGGAGGAAGAGGCGGATGCTCCGTTCTCCGGCGGAGACATTCAGCGTACCGAAAACGAATATACCCCAGAGAGAAAGCGGGATAAAGGAGGAAAGCACTGTCGGCAAAAGGCTGAAGGGAAGCGATAAGAACTCCCTTGGTATGCCGGTCTTTTCCGCGGTGGGGCCGGTGGCAGAAGCTGAACAGAGAAGGTTCAGGCCGTCGTCCACAGCGGTCGCAGCCATGACGCCGATGGAAAAATACATCACTTTTTTTCTGTCTCCGGCATATTGTTCACCAAGCTTTGTGAATGCAGTCACGGCGCCGGAAGCTTCGATCAAGGCCGCGACACCTCCCATCAGAGCCATGACCAGGACAGTGAACACGTTGTCCGGCGATTCCATGGTCATCATCATGGCATCCGTAAAGCCGACCGCCAGCCCTTTTCAGAATAGGAGCACGGCGGCAAGCATGCAGGCCAGCACCAGGGACTCCACGGTTCTTTTCGTGATCAGGACGCCTGCCAGAAGATAGACTAAAGGCAGCAGGAACACGGGCGCGTTACCAACATGCAGCTCGGGGAGGAACGCGAAAAAGAAAGGAAGAAACAGCAGTCCGTACTGCAGGATCATCTGCCGCGGAGGCAGTGGCTTCTGGTTGTCCGGATGCTGCAGGATCCCCCTTCTCATTCTGGAAAGCGTCAGGGTGTGGCGGTGTTTTCCGGTGAGCTGATGATACAGCTTTTTCATCATTTCCCCGTACAGTTTCGGATGACGCCGGAAGATCTTCTGAACATCTTCCGTGTCAATGCGGAGAGCAATCGTCTTTCCGACGGAACGCACGGTGGAAAGACGTTTTTCATCGAACACCACCGCGTATTCACCGAAATACTGGCCGTGGTGCAGGAGGTTGATCTGTTCTCCTTTGGCATTCAGCACGGCGGCGGTACCGGATTCCAGAAAATAAAGGCCGTCGGGGTCATCATTGATACGGCAGATATCCTGTCCGTTCTCAAACTTGACCCGCTGAAGATATTTTCTGATTTCTTCCAGTTCTTTTTTGTCTTCCTCATCCGCTTCATTGCTTCCGATGCCAAAAAAATCTTTTATAAAGCGGTCGGCACTGTCGTTGTTTATCATCTCTTATTCCTTTATATCTCAAAGTCGACGCCTAGGCGGTCGATGGTGTAGGGGCGGACTTTAATAACGGCGATCTCCGTGTGAAGCGGATTCTTCCGGTAAGCCTCCAGTGCCTCCATGTTTTCGAAGGTGCATTCCATCATACAGTCAGCGTTGGAAGCCGGGCCGAACTCTGTCCGGATCACACAGCTGGTCATGCCGGAGATCCTGCCGGGAAGGCTTTCAAAAGCTTCCTTCATACCGAGGCGGACAGAGGCTTTTTCTTCTTCGCTTAAATCTTCTTTGAATTTCCACAGATTGATATGCTTTATCATGTCAGATCTCCTTTAGTCACTGTATAGACATCATACTCCATTTTTCAAAGAACAGCTATGTCTTTTCTGTTTTGGTTTTCACTGGTATAATAGGGGCTGTATGGCCGAAGCCCCGGCCGATGCGACATAGGGGGATCATAAAAGTGAGAAAAGAATTTCGAGTGGTCGCTGTACTCCTGATCTGGAGCATAGCATTTATCATAAGGTACACCCATTCTCCCGGATATTACAACAACCGTGTCCTTACACCGACCCTGTCCAGCTATTATCTGCAGCTGCAGGCTTTAAAGGATTACCGGGACCCTGAGGGTTTTATCGGCAGGATCGATGTGGAAAGCCTGGACAAAAAGAACAGTGCTACAGACAGGGAGATCACAGTGACGATCCGTGTCCAGATGAATCCGGTCTTTGAATATCTTACGGAAAAAGAAGCGGAAACGAAGCTGGTACAGATCGGTAAAACACTGCGCAGGCTTGAACAGAACGCCAGGGACGAATCAGGGCTCCAAAGTGCTTTAAAGAGAAGCAGAAACAAAGGGAAGATCCTGGTGAAGGACGAACTGGTGATGCTGTATGTGACAAGATCGGGGGAGGCAGAATTCCCGAAGGAGTGAGAGAGGAAGCATATGAGCAAGCTTGGAAAAAAGAAAAGCAATAAAGAAGGAAAGACAAAGCAGCTTCAGCAGCAGCTGGAGGCACTGAACCGGAAAAATGCTGCGAAGGGAAAGAAATAAGTGAAAACGGAAGAACTTTACTATCAGGACGCACGCAGAACGGAGTTTGACGCCTCCGTTCTTTCCTGCGTATCGGAAGAAAAAAAAGGAACATACCTTGCAGTCCTCGACAGGACCGCGTTTTTCCCGGAGCAGGGAGGGCAGAAGTCCGACCTGGGAGTGCTCGGAGGAGCAAAGGTGCTGGATGTCAGGATCAGGAACGACGTCATCACCCACGTCCTGGACCGTCCGCTGGAGGAAGGCTCCAGGGTCATCGGTACTGTGGACTGGGACAGGCGCTTTGACTTCATGCAGCAGCACACCGGAGAGCATATGTTCTCGGGACGCGTTCATGCGCGTTTCGGTTACGACAATGTGGGGTTCCGTCTCAGTGAGGGACTGACCCAGCTGGATTTCAGCGGCCCCATTCCGCCGGAAGCGCTCAAGGAGATTGAAGAAGAGGTAAATGAAGCGATCTGGAAAGATATTCCTGTGACCGCCGGCTATCCGGAGGCGGAGGTACTGAAGCATCTGGAGTACAGGAGCAAGCTGGATCTCACGGAGGGAGTCAGGATCGTCGAGATCCCGGGGATCGACCGGTGCGCCTGCTGCGCCCCGCATGTGGAATCCACCGGACAGGTGGGGATCCTTAAGATCGTCAGCGCCATGAATTATAAGGGCGGCGTCCGGATCTACATCGTCTGCGGGAAGAGGGCGCTGAAGGACTATGGGAAACTGAAGGAAAGCGTACAGGGGATCTCTGTGCTTCTGTCCGCGAAACAGGAAGAGGTCTTTGACGCTGTCTCAGCGCTGAAGCATAAGGAACAGGAGAATGCTTCCAGGCTGGTACGGCTGGAAGAGGAACTGCTCCACATGCAGGCCCTCTCGCTTCCTTCTCCGGAAGAGACCGGAAATGTTCTTCTGTTTTCGGAATGCCCGGATCAGAATGTGCTCCGCAGGGAAGTAAACTTCCTGGCGGAACGCTATGAAGGCATTGCAGGGATCTTTACCGGGACAGATTCGGAGGGATATCGATTTGTAATTGGCAGCAGAAATACTGACTTGAAGGCGATCCTTCCAGGTCTCCGCGCCAGGGGGTTCAAGTGCGGCGGAGGAAAGGAGCAGATCCAGGGCAGTGTTTCCATGACAGAAGAACAGATACGGTCACTTTTTACAGAAGAGTTAGTATTATAGTAAGGGCTTCGTAAGGGTTTATTCAGGTTTTTGTGGTACAGTGTTATCATTCTGATAAAAGTTTGGACCCAGGAGGCCGGGACGGAAATGATGAAACGAATGAAAAAAAGAGCAGCAGCACTCTGCGGAGCAGTTCTTCTGACTGTTTTTGCCGCGGCATTCACACTGACTGCCTACGCAGCGGAAAAGCCTGAGATCGCTGCCCAGGGAGCGGCACTGTACAATGCTACGACGGGGGAGTTCCTTTTCGGGAAAAATGAGAACCATCAGTATTATCCGGCATCCATTACGAAGGTCATGACAGCTCTTCTCGTACTGGAGAATTCCGGTCTGGACGAGATGGTCACATTTACGGACAGTGCGACGAAGAACCTGGAATCCGGCGCGGTGAGTCTGGATGTCACCACCGGCGATGTGATCCCGGTGAGGGACTGCCTGTACGGTCTGCTGCTTAAGTCCGCCAACGAGGTGGCGAACGGACTGGCGGAACATGTGGCCGGCAGTGTGCCTGCCTTTGCGGACAAAATGAACGAGAAGGCGAAGGCGCTGGGATGCACGGCTACGAATTTCGTGAATCCCAACGGCCTGAACAATGCTTCGCACCTTACGACGCCACACGACATGGCCCTGATCACTGCGGCTTGTTTTGACAACGCGGCTTTCCGGGAGATCGAAAAGTCCACGACCTATCATTTTCCTGCCACGCAGAACCGGCCGGACGGGACGAACATCACCATGGGGCATAAGATGATCTCTCCTTCCAGCAGCCAGCACTATGAAGGCATTCTGGGCGGAAAGACGGGCTACACCAGCAAGGCGGGCAATACACTGGTCACCTGCGCTGAACGGAACGGCGTGCGTCTGGTGGCTGTGGTGATGAAGAGTGCGGGAACACACTACACGGATACCAGAAAGCTTCTGAACTATGGGTTCGAAGTCGCCGGCTCCGGCAGCGAAAATACTGTAAAGAGTATCCAGAGCAGTCCGGAGTCTGCAGGCAGTCCGGAATCTGCAGCCAGTAAAGAAACAACAGCCAGTACGGGGACCGCTGTTGAAGGACCCGGGGCGGCGATTTCAGGAACGCCGGCAGAAAGCGCTGCAGAGACTGCCGCTGAGACAAAGGCAGAGACTGTAGCGGAGTCGAAAACAGAGGTAAAAACGGAGACATCATCAGGTACAGTGATGCCTTCCGGACCATCAGCTATGGAAAGCGGCGCTGCGGAAACTTCTCCTGCAGAAACGTCCGCGGCAGAGACCGGCAGCAGCGTCGTGGTGGGCACTGCTCCCGGGGGAGAACAGAATTGAAACATAAAACTAGAGCACTGCTTTTCGGCACGGCAGCGGCGGCAGCCGCTGCCGCGCTTCTGGATTCCGCATGGGAACGGAAGTCGCTGACGAGAGCAGAGTATACGATCAGGAGTAAAAAGATCACTTCAGGAGAGTACCGCTTTGTTTTTCTTTCCGATCTTCATGACAATGTGTTCGGAAAGGACAACTGCAGGCTTCTAAGGGCCGTGGAGGCTTTTCGGCCGGATGCCGTGCTGATCGGCGGGGATATGATGACCGTAAAAAGAACCGCGGAGATCGGGCTGACGCTTAAGCTGGTGGAGGAACTGGCGGAGCGCTGGCCCATTTGCTATGCAGACGGAAATCATGAAACGAGGATGGACCGGGACCGGGGGATCTACGGGGATCTGTATGACAGACTGGAGAAGGGACTCAGAAGAGCCGGTGCAGAGCATCTGAAGGACCGTTCCTGTATTCTGCGGGAGGATCTTCGGGTGACGGGAATCACCATTACAGATGATTATTATAAAAAAGTATTCTGTAAAAAGATGGATCCGGAATATATCCGGCAGCGCGCGGGCCTTTCAGATAAGGAACGGTTCCAGATCCTTCTGGCCCATACGCCTATGTTCCCTGATGTTTATGAGGAATGGGGCGCGGATCTCACCCTTGCGGGGCATTTTCACGGCGGAACAATACAGCTTCCCGGCGGCATCGGCCTCATGACGCCTCAGTTCCAGTTTTTTCGGAAGGATGTCACGGGAAGGCATGAGCACGGGAACAGCACCATGCTGGTAAGTCCGGGGCTGGGGACACACAGCGTAAACCTGAGGCTCAATAACCGGCCTCAGATCGTGGCAGTGCAGCTGCTGCCGGAAGACCTGCAGGGCAATTCAGACGGAGAGAACAATGGCAGAAGAGTTATCATACAGGCTGGAGAAATTTGAAGGTCCGCTGTATCTTCTCCTTCACCTGATCGAAAAAAACAAGATCAATATCTATGATATTCCGATCGCGGAGATCACGGATCAGTATATGGCCTATATGGCTTCCATGGATCACACGGACCTGGACCTCATATCTTCTTTTTTAGTGATGGCCGCGACACTTCTGGAGATCAAAGCAAAAATGCTGCTTCCTAAGGAACCGGACGAAGAGACCGGAGAACCGGAGGACCCGAGGGCAGAACTGGTGGAACGCCTGCTTGAACATAAAAAGTACAAGCTGATGGCGGCAGAGCTTCTGGACCGGGAATTTGACGCCGCCCGTATCCTGTACCGGGAGGGAGAACTGCCGAAGGAAGTACGGCAGTACGAGGCCCCTGTCGATCTTGACGCACTGTTCGGAGATGTGACTCTGCTGAAACTCCAGAAGATCTTTGAGGACGTTATGCGGCACCGCGAGGACAGGATCGATCCTCAGAGAAGCCGGTTCGGCACCATACGGAAGGAACCGGTCAGCCTCAGAGAACGTGTCACGGCGCTGATGGAATTTGCCCGGGCCCACAGACAGTTTTCCTTCCGGAAACTCCTGAAAAAAGAAAGAAGCAGGACTGAAGTGGTCGTGACTTTTCTGGCAGTACTGGAACTGATGAAAGCAGGGAGGATCCGTATACTGCAGGAAAATCTGTTTGACGACATAACCATTGAAGCTGATGAGCATGCCTTTGACGAGGCGCTGGATCTTGAATCTATGGAGGAGTTCGGAGAATGACTGCGGAACAGGAGAGATGGCAGGAAACTGTGGCAGAGGCAGTATTGTTTACTATGGGAAAGTCGGTGGAGACTTCCCAGCTGGCTGCCGCACTGGAATGCACCTTAGAGGAAGCCGAGGCTGCGGCGGAACGCCTCAGAAAAAGATATGACGAAGAACAGCGGGGAATGCAGATCCTGAAGCTGGAGAGCCGCTGGCAGATGGCCACAAGGAAGGAGTATTACGATGCGCTGATCCGCGTGGCAAAGACGCCGAAAAGACAGACACTGAGTCCGGTGGTCCTGGAGACTCTCTCCATCATCGCGTACAAACAGCCTGTGACGAAGACAGAGATCTCCAGGATCCGCGGAGTCTCCTCCGATCACGCTGTTAACCGCCTGGTGGAGTTCGGGCTTGTGTATGAAGCCGGGCGCCTTGACGCTCCGGGACGGCCAGCGCTGTTTGCGACGACAGAGGAGTTCCTGCGGCGGTTCGGTGTGGAATCCGGAAAAGACCTGCCGGATACGACGCCGGACCAGGAAGCGGAAATCGCGGAAGAGGTCCGGAAGGAAGTGAATTACAGATTCGGAACGGAACCCGGTGAAAAGCTTCCGGAAGAAGAAGGAAAGGAAGGATCGGATGGAGATCAGGATCAAGTACTTCAGTGACCGGATCGAAAAGCTCCGCTATATAGACGGTAAGAGCGACTGGATCGACCTGCGCGCCGCGGAGGAGATCTCCATGAAAGCGGGAGAGTTCCGCCTGATTCCGCTGGGAGTAGGAATGGTGCTTCCGGAGGGATATGAAGCCCATGTGGTGCCCCGGAGCTCCACCTTTAAAAATTTCGGCATCCTGCAGGTGAATTCCATGGGTGTCATCGATGAAAGCTACTGCGGAGAAAGCGACCAGTGGTTCTTTCCCGCCTATGCGGTCCGGGATACAGTGATCCGGACAAATGACAGAATATGCCAGTTCCGGATCATGGAACATCAGCCGCGTCTCACTTTCCTGGAAACGGAGAAGCTTTCCGGGCAAAGCCGAGGGGGGTTCGGAAGTACGGGGGTCAGATGAAAAGAAAAGCGCTGGTCCTGGTCCTCCTGGTCTGCCTGCTTTCCTGTACAGGATGCGGGGACAGGATGACGAAGGTGCGGGACCTTAGAAGAGCCGGGATCACGGCTATGGAAGAAGGAGATTATACAGGCGCGGCGGAACAGTTCCGTCACGCCATGGCGTATTACGGAACTGCGAGGCAGGAGGGTACGGAAATTGATATCCTCCGTTATCTCGCCGAGGCGGAAATGCGGTCCCAGGACTATGCATCCGCGGCGGAAACCTTGAGACATCTTCTGGAGGCAGACAGCCGGAAGGCGGAGTATCTGGATATGCTGTCCGTCTGTCTGGTCCGTTCCGGCGGAGACCTGGGAGAAGCTCTGGCCCTGTACAATGAGGCGGGGGAAAGCAGCGGCAGTCCGGAGACCCACCGGCAGGCGCTGTATTCGCTGGGCGAGGAACTTTCAAAAAGCGACGATCCTGCGCTGAAGGAACAGGTCCTGGGGCTTTATCAGAAGGTGATCGACGAGGGCGGGCAGACCTCCGGCCTCTGTCTTCGCGTCGGTAAATTCTACTTCGAGTCAGGGGACTGTGCCTGGGCAAAGGAAGTGTTCCGGGAAGGGCAGACACTGGCGGAGCAGGAGCTTCTGCAGGAAGAACTCCCGGAAGAGAAGGCGGAGGAAATCCGGAAGACGCTGCGGGACCTTCGGTTCAACGAAGCAGTCTGTCTGGAATACGAGAAAGACTACGCAGGCGCTCTGTCGATCCTGGAAGAGATCGCCGGGGAGTACGGAGAAGACGAAACACTTGAGCACGAGATCCTTTTCCTGAAGACCAGGGTCTGATGGTGAGGCGGGCAAGATCCGCAGACGAGTCTTGAAAGAGGTGATATGAGAATGGAGCAGATGTTCAGCACGGAAGAATGTGCGGAGCGGGTGATCGTGATCGGGGTCAGGAGAAGCGAACGGGACGGGACCGAAGAATCCCTGAGGGAACTTTCGGAGCTTCTTGACACTGCCGGCGCGGAGACTGTCGGCCAGATGATCCAGAACAGGGACCGCCCGGACCAGGCTGCTTATTTCGGCAAGGGAAAGATCGAAGAGCTGAAAGAACTGATCTTTGAGACGGAAGCCACAGGCGTTGCGGCAGACGACGAACTTTCCCCTGCCCAGATGAAGAATCTGAAGGATGCTCTGGATGTCAAGATCATGGACAGGACCATGATCATCCTGGATATTTTCGCAAAACACGCGGTCACTGCGGAAGGAAAGATCCAGGTAGAACTTGCACAGCTGAAGTATTCCGCCGCACATCTGGAAGGACTTCGATCTTCTCTGTCCAGGCTGGGCGGAGGCATCGGCACCAGAGGCCCCGGCGAACAGAAGCTGGAACTGGACAGGCGTGTGATTCACGAACGGATCAGTTTTCTGAAGGAACGTCTGCGGGAGATCGAGCGGCACAGGGAAGTGACAAGAAAAGCAAGAGAGCGCTCAGGATCCTTTGTGGTTTCCATCGTGGGATACACGAATGCCGGAAAATCCACGCTTCTGAACAGGCTGACGGACGCGGGGATCCTGGCGGAGGACCAGCTGTTTGCCACCCTGGATCCCACGACCAGAAGGCTGACGCTCCCGGGAGGCGATGAGATCCTTTTGACAGACACCGTCGGCTTCATACGGAAGCTGCCCCATCATCTGATCGAAGCCTTCCGCTCCACTCTGGAGGAGGCAAAGTATTCCGACCTGATCCTGCATGTGGTCGATGCGGGCAATCCCGAGGCGGATCTTCAGATGGCAGTGGTCTACAGGACCCTGGAAGATCTGGGCGCCCTGCAGGACAAGGATGTGGTCACAGTATTCAATAAAATGGATACTGCGGGCGATGCCGTGCTGCCGAGGGATTTCCACGCGGCCCGGACGGTCCGGATATCGGCCCTGACCGGAGAAGGGATCGGCGAACTGAAGGAGGTGCTCCGGGAGGAGCGCTCAAGAAAAAGAAGATATCTTGAAAAACTGTTTTCTTATCAGGAAGCAGGCCAGATCCAGCTGATCCGTCAGAAGGGACAGCTGATCTCAGAAGAGTACACAGAGAACGGGATCCTGGTAAAAGCTATGATCCCGGGAGATCTCTGGGGACGTTTGACAGGGAAGTAAATACGAATGTTCTTGCTGAAAAAACTGATCCTCTGGTTCCTGGGGGCGTTTCTGATCGCCGGAAGCGCTTTTTTTCTGACCCCGGTGCCGGAGAAGGCAGAGGAGACTGCTGCCTCTGTTAGCGCGCAGGAAAGCGCGGAGCAAACACCCTCGGACGCAGCAACGCCGGAGAACGCAACAAAATCAGAGGCCTCAAAAGGACCCGGAGAACAGGCGTCAGGAAAGCCGGAGGGCGTGAAAAAGAAAAAACGCCGGAACACCTACGGCCCCGGCACCTGGTGGTATGAAGAAAAACCGGAGGAAGTTCCCCAGGGACCTGCTCCTACAGATAAGGATCTGGTCTGGATCGCCTCCGACATCCATTATGTCTCTCCAAAAATGACGGACTGCGGACCGGCCTTCCGGGAACGGCTCGACAGGGATGACGGGAAGGATCTGGAAGACATCGATCAGATCCTGGACAGATGGATCGAGGAAGTTCTGGAGGCTCGTCCGGGCACAGTGATCTTAAGCGGAGATCTGGTGATGGACGGTGAGACAGAAAATCACCGGGAACTGGCGGAGAAGCTAAAGCGCCTGCAGGAAGACGGCATCACAGTGCTGGTGATCCCCGGAAACCACGATATTGCGGTCACGATGTGGGCAGCCTCTTATCAGGGGGACCGGAAGGAACCGGCGGAGACACCCATGAACAGGGAGGAATTCCTGGAGATCTGGCACAGCTTCGGCTATGACACAGCTTCTGCTTCGGACGCAGCCTCCCTCAGCTATCTCTATAAGACGGATGAGAAGCACTGGTTCCTTATGCTGGATTCCGCAATTTATGAACCGGAAGCGCTGGTGGAAGGCAGGATCAGGGAAGAGACGCTTCTCTGGATGGAAGAGATACTGAAACAGGCGGGGGAAGAGAATGCCCAGGTGATCCCGGTGTCACACCACAACCTGCTCAATGAGTCCAGGCTGTACCGAACCATGTGCACGCTGAACAACTGGCAGGAAACCGTGGGTCTGGCGGAAAAGTACCGGCTGCCGGTCTGGTTTTCAGGTCATCTCCATCTGCAGAGGATCAGGAGTTACTTGCCGGAACCGGGGGCGCCTCCGGAACAGCGGATCACCGAGATTGTGAACGGCGCCTTTTCAATGGTCCCGTTCCCCTACGGTATTCTGCATCTTCACGACAGCGGCGCTATAGAGTACGAGAGCCGGAGAGTGAAGGTACCGGAAGAAGTGCACCAGAACGGACTGGATGAATTCCGCAGAGTCATCGAGCTCCAGACAGCTTCACAGATACGAGGACTTCCTGAATATATTACCAATAATATGGCGGAAAGCTACTGCCGCCTGATGGAACGGTATGTGGCAGGAGAGACCGTGGACGTCCGGGCATTCCGGGAGGAACTGGGGTACCGCATGATGGTGAAATATATTGACCCGGAGCAGTCGGCTCTGCCTCGTAAGATAAAGTCCATACTGGAAGACACCCGGCAGGAGGCGCTTTCATGGAGCCTGCCCGGGGAAGAAGCCGCGTTAGGAAAGGAAGAATAAAAAGAGAAATGGAATATTCATTTCTGTACGGACCCTCTGGAAGCGGAAAAACAAACCTTTCTTTCAAAAAGATGATTCGCGCTTCGGAAGAACACCCTGAGAAACATTTCTTTGTGATCGTCCCGGAACAGTACAGCATGCTGATGCAGAAACGCCTGCTGGAACTGCATCCCCGGCACGCCTCCGGGAATCTGGAGGTCATGAGCTTCAACCGTCTGGCCTGGAAGGTGTTCGCCGAACTTTACGTGCGCAACCCGGAGGTGCTGGACGACACGGGAAAAGCCATGCTGCTCAGAAAGGTGGCTTCCGAACATGCCTCCGAGCTCCGGGTCTTTAGCGGAAAGCTGAAAAAGGCAGGTTTTACGGAGCATGTCAAATCCATGATCTCGGAGATGTACCAGTACGGCGTAAAACCGGAAGACCTGAAAAAAGCTGCCGGCGCGGGACTGCGGCTGCCGCTCCGCAGGAAACTGGAGGACCTGTCTGTCCTGTATGAAGCTTTTGACAATACCATCCGGGACCGGGCGCTACCCACGGAACAGGTGCTTCATGTGTTCGCGGAAGTGGCGGAAAGAAGCACTCTTTTAAAGGGGGCAGTTTTTCTTTTTGACGCTTTCACCGGATTCACTCCGGTGCAGTACACTCTGATCGAAAAGCTGCTTCTGATGGCGGAAAGCCTGTCATTCAACGTGACGCTGGGACATGAGGTATTCCCTTTCCGAAAAAGCGGCGAGGAAGATCTGTTCCGGATGAGTACGGAGATGATCGCGAAGATCATGGAGATCGGGGAACGGAACGGCACTAGTGTAAAAGACGCGTTCTGCACCCTGCGGTCTTCCTCATCCTCACAGCAGAGTGAACTGGATTTCCTGGAAGCCCATTTTCTCCGTTATGACGGCGCAGTCTGGACAGAGATCCCTGAGAAGATCCGGGTCCTGGAATCCCGGGATCCCGCGGGGGAAGCAGAACGGACCGCTCTGGAGATCCTCCGCCTCGTCAAAGAAAAAGGATACCGCTACCGGGAGATCGCGGTGATCGCGGCCGATATGGAAGAAAGCGCCTCGCTGCTGAGCCACGAATTCCGCAGACAGGGGATCCCGTTCTACATGGACCGGAACCTGAATGTCTCCGCGAACCCGCTTCCTGAGCTCCTCAGGGCAGCATTGAACTGTGTCACGGATTATTATTCCGCCGGCGCTTTTCTGCGCTTCCTGAAATGCAGTCTGGTGCCCGGGAGCATGCTGCTGAAAGCACAGTGCGACAATTACATGAAAGCTGCCGGCATCCGAGGATACCGGCGGCTTTCTGCGCCCTGGACTTATCTTCCGGGCTCGGAACAGGGAACCGACCTGGCTGAGCTGAATACCTTTAAGGACGGGATCCTGCGTCTTCTGGAACCGCTGCGGCTGCTCTTTGATGGGGGGACGGCTGAGGTGGGGCCCGTGGTGCGGGCACTGAAGAGCCTCATAGAAGAAACAGGGGCGGAAGAGGCACTGCAGCTTCGAAAAAAACGCTTTGAGGAAGAAAGCGACGCAGAACACGCCAGAGAATATGAGAGAGTCTGCGACGAATGCCTGCGCATCATGACAGAGATGGAGGAGCTTCTCGGCGGGGAGCGCCTGAACAGGGAAGAGATGAACGGGATCCTGGAGAGCGGCCTCAACGAGATCCGGGTCGGACAGATCCCGGCGTTTGCGGACCGGGTGCAGGTGGGAGATCTGACCAGGACAAGACTCGGGAAAGTGCGGGCTTTGTTCCTGACGGGGGCGAACGACGGTCTGCTTCCGTCCCTTCGCCAGAAGGGGGGCGTGCTGACAGACAGAGAGAAAACAGCTCTGAAGGAACTTGGGATCACGCTCTCTCCTACAGCCAGGGAGGATCTCTGCACCCAGCGGTACTACCTGTACCGGATGCTGACATCTCCAACGGAACAACTCTCTCTGTCCTATGCCCTGTACGACAGGGCGGGAAAAACACTCCGCCCCTCCGGGATCCTGATGCATCTTTTCAGGCTGTTCCCGAAGCTTGTTCCGGAGAAGGCAGCGATTTCAGAGACAGAGACTGAAGAGCCGCTGTTTTCCGGGCTGCAGGCGGAGCGGCTCCTGGTCCGGGACCTGCGGGCCGCAAGGGAAGGAGAAATGCTGCCGGAGCTCCGGGATCTCCTTATCGCAAGGGATGCTGCAGAGGAAAAAAAGAAGCATCTTCTGGTGGACGCAGCCGCTTTTTTCCACGAGGACCGTCTGATGGGAAGGGCGGCGGCAAGAGCGCTGTACGGCGAATTCCTGTACGGGAACGTGACCAGGATCGAGACGTTCTTCCAGTGTCCGCTGCGTCATTTCCTGAAGTTCGGCCTGCGCCTGAAGGAAGAGAGGGAGTACGTTTATTCAGCCCAGGACGTGGGAACGCTTTCCCACAAGGCCATGGAGCTTGTCTTTTCAAGAGCTGCAGCCACAGGCCGCATGCCCGGGGAAATGGAAGAAGAGGAACGGGACGCCTTTGTGCAGTCGTGCGTTGACGAAGCGGTGCGGGGCGATGAAAGCGGACTTTACGAGGACAGTGCCAGAAACAGGTACCTGGTGAGAAAGTTGTACGGGATCGTCAGACGAAGTGTCAAGGTCATGGAACAGCAGAGAATGCGCGGAGACTTCCGGCCTTATGCCCTGGAGAAAAGCCTGCTGGAAGATGGAGACGGGCAGGTGCTGCTCACCAGGCTTTCCGGAGGCGAGTGGATGCGGCTCGGAGGAAAACCGGACCGGATCGATATCGCTGAAGATGCGGAAAAATTGGCGGTAAAGATCATAGACTACAAGACCGGAAACGTAAAGTGGGAGCCCTGGAGGATCCTCAGTGGTTCACAGCTCCAGCTGCTCTTGTATCTGGATGCCGCGATGGAACTTCTGAAACAGAGATTCCCCGGCAAGGAGATCGTCCCCGCGGCGGTCCTGTACATGAAGCTGGATGATCCCTGGCTGAAGCGGACCGGAAAGGACACACCGGAGAAAATAGAGGCGGAGATTCTGAAGGAGCTTCGCCCCGGAGGGATGGTCAATATCCGCCCGGATGTGCTGAAACATCTCTGTGAGGACCCTGGGGAAGCGCCCGGAGTCCTTCCTTTGAAGCTGAACAAAGACGGAAGCTGGTCCGGGGAAGGCGCCGCAGAAGAAAAGCGCTTTGACCAGCTGAGGAATTACGTCAGGAAGAAAGCTGTGGAGGCAGGGGAAGGAATCTTCGCCGGCAGAATATCTGCGGAGCCTCTGCGGGAAGAACTGTACAGCGCCTGCAAATGGTGCGGTTTCAGCGAAGCGTGCGGATTTGATCTGAAGAGCCCCGGATTCCGCGAAAGGATCAGCACGAAGAAAAAAGCGGATGATGTATTCCGCGAGATCGAGGAGGAGGAACAGAAGAATGCCTGAATGGACTGCAGAACAAGAGCGGGCCATTTCCCTTTGCGGCAGGAAACTCCTGGTCTCCGCTGCCGCGGGAAGCGGCAAGACTGCAGTGCTGACGGAACGCATCTGCCGCAGAGTGACGGACAGAACGAAGCCTGCAGACATCGATGAACTTCTGATCATGACTTTTACCCGCGCCGCGGCAGCGGAGATGAGAGAAAGGATCCGGAAACGCCTGGAAGAAGAGACTGTGAAGGAGACTGCGGAACATGCGGACTCAGAACGGGCGGTGCAGCTGAAGCGGCAGCTTACCCTGCTGGACGGCGCCAGGATCACCACCATTGACAGCTTCTGCCTGTCCATTCTGCAGGAGCATGCAGATCTGACCGGTCTGGATCCCTCCTTCCGGGTGGGGTCAGAGGAAGAACTTTCCCTCATGAGGAACGATATTCTTGAGGATTTCCTGGAAGAGAAATATGAAGAAGGGGATCCCGGGTTCCTCCGTTTCGCAGACTGTTTTTCTACGGGAAAAACGGATGACGCAGTGCCGGCGCTGCTGGAGAGGATGCGGCAGATCGCGGAAAGCCGCCCCTGGCCGGAGGAGTGGCTTCGGGAATGTGCAGAAGAAGCAGGAAGAACCGCAGCGGGAGGGGAGGCCGCAGAGGAATCTCCCTGGATCCGCTACATTGTGGGAGATATCCGTCTAATGGGAACAGAGCTTCTGAAAAAGGCGGAGGAAGCGCAGTCCCTCTGCCGGGAACCGGACGGCCCCGCGGGATACCGCGATGTGGTGGAAGAGGAACTTCCGAAACTGGCATCGCTGTGTCAAGCGCGGACCTTCCGGGAGCAGCAGGAAGCACTGGGAGCTTTTGAACCCTGGACTGCCCTTAAGAGCAGACAGCCGAAGACCGTCTCGGAGGAGAAAAAGATCCGCGTAAAGGAATTGAGGGATTTCTGGAAAAAGATCATCAAAGACCAGCTGATCCCCCGGTTCGGTGAGTGGGATCCGGAAACGGTCAAGGCGGATCTTCAGGAGGAAGCAGAGACAGTCCGCGTCGTGACGGAACTGACCGCGGAGTACCGGAGACGGTTCGCCGAAAAAAAGAGAGAAAAGAACCTGGTGGATTTTTCTGATCTGGAGCATTTTGCGCTGGAAATGCTCTGGGAGAAACATCCGGATGGCAGGAGGACAAGGAGCGCCCTGGCGGAGGAATACTCTTCGGAACTAAAAGAGATCTATGTCGACGAGTACCAGGATTCCAATGAGGTGCAGGAGCAGCTTCTGCTGGCTGTCACCGGGAAGGAACTGTTCCTGGTGGGGGACGTGAAACAGTCGATCTATGGATTCCGGCTGGCGAAACCAGAACTGTTCCTGGAGAAGTACCGGACCTTTGTTAAAGATGACCCTGCGGCAGAAGCAGTGCCGGAGGGGACCGATACCCGGGTGGACCTCTCCCGGAATTTCCGGAGCCGCCGGCAGGTGCTGGATACGGTGAACGGCGTATTCCGTGCGATCATGGACGCTCCTGTGGGAGGACTCCGCTATACAGCGGAGGAAGCGCTGTATCCGGGCGCTGCCTATCCGGATGCCGGGATTCCGGGACCGGATCCCTATGAAACGGAGCTGGTCCTTGCAGATGCAGCCGGCACTTCCGGAACGGAGAAGATCGAGGCAGAAGCGCGTGTGATCGCGGAGAAGATCCGCCGGATCACAGATCCGGAGACCAGGCTCAAAGTGCGGGATCCGGAGACTGGAGAGCTTCGTCCTGCCGCCTTCGGTGATATCGTGATCCTTCTCCGGTCCATGCGGGGCAGGGCAGAGACCCTGGTCAGTGTGCTTATGAGCGAAGGGATTCCTGCAGAAGCGGAACAGAGTACAGGATATTTCAACGCCCTGGAGGTAAAAACCGTTTTAAGCCTGCTCTCTGTGATCGACAATCCTCTCCGGGACATCCCGCTGGCGGCGGTCCTGCGATCCCCGCTGACAGGCATGACGGAAGAGGAGTTCACTGAGCTGCTGGCCGGGGAAGAGAAAGAACTGCCGCTGTGGCAGAGACTTAAGAATGCCGCGGAAAGACTTCCCGGGTCAAGCGGCGCCGAAAAGTTCCGTGAAGCGGAGCGGAGTATCCTTTTCTTTGCGGACAAAGCAGTTTTTCTGTCCCTTCCGGACCTGATCCGGGAACTTCTTTCCGTGACAGGTTATTACGCTTACGCATCAGCTCTCCCGGGAGGAGAAGTAAGGAAAGCGAATCTTGACATGCTGGTGGTAAAAGCGGAGGATTTTGAGAGCACCGGCTACCGCGGACTTTATGATTTTGTCCGCTATATCGGACTGCTGAAAAAATATGACACAGATTTCGGCGAAGCTCAGACGGCTTCGGCCCAGGGAAATTCCGTCAGAATCATGACCATACACAAATCCAAGGGGCTGGAGTTTCCTGTGGTATTCCTTGCGGATATGAGCCACAAGTTCAACACCCAGGACACCACGGCACGGGTGCTTGCAGACCAGCGGTTCGGGATCGCGGCAGAAGCCGCGGACCCGGTGAACAAGCTTCGGGGGACTACACTGAAGAAGAATATCTTTGCCTGGCATATGACCTCAGAGGCTTTGGGAGAGGAGCTGCGGGTCCTGTACGTGGTGATGACAAGAGCAAAGGAGAAGCTGATCATGACGGCTGCAGCCGATCAGCCGCTTCAGCTCGCAGAAGCCGCTTTAAGGGGAGGCGCGAGGGAACGCGCAGGCTTCGATGAGGTGCGGTCTCAGCATACATACCTGGACTGGATACTTCTGGCCATGTCGGTGTCGGAGGACCGCTGCATGATCCGGGTCTCTGCAGAGGACACAGAGGACCTGGAGAAAATCCATTCGAAAGAACTGACGCGGGTGCTGGAACTCCGGAAAACGCTGGAGGAAATGATCTCCGGCAACAGGGATGTAAAAGATCTTCCCCGGTTCCGGTATCTCGCAATGCCTTATGCATTTGAAGAGGATGTAAATCTCCATACCAAGAGGTCGGTATCTGAACTGAAGCACCGGGGAGAAGAAGAGGAAGACGAGGCGGCCGTAAGGCCGGAATACGCGGAGAACAGCGAAGAAAAAGCGGCTTCCCCGCAGAAGGAGAACTCTGCGGCGAGGGATGAGGCCTCCCGCCGCGGGATGCTCCGGGGCACCATCTTTCACCGTGTCATGGAGAAACTGGATTATCAGAGGTCTCTGACGATGCCGGAGCTGGAAAAAGAATTACGGGAATGGACAGAAAGCGGTATCTTTACGGAGGAAGAACTGTCTATGATCCGCGTAAGTGATTTCAGACCGTTCTTTTCAAGTCCCCTCTGCGGCAGAATGAGGAAGGCAGCCCTCCGGGGCACCCTCAGGAGGGAAGCTCCCTTTGTAATGACGCTTCCCGCAAAAGAAGTTGACCCCGGCATATTTTCGGAAGAACCGGTCCTGATCCAGGGTGTCATTGACGCCTGGTTTGAAGAGGACGGGAAGATCGTCCTCGTGGACTACAAGACAGACCGCGGCATTTCCGCAGAGGCCCTTGCTGACCGCTACCGTTTGCAGATGGAGTACTACAGGAAGGCGCTTCGGATGATGGAGGACAAAGAGGTGGGAGAGACGATCCTCTGGAGCTTTGCATTGGGCGAAGCGATCAGCTTGTAGAAGACTTTGTTTTGCGGTATACTGCGGACAGAACGATGACATCATCTGATAAGGAGTGACATGACAAGAAGAACGCTCAGAGAGCATTGCTTTAAAATGCTGTTCTGCACTGATTTCTATCCGCCGGAGGAGGCCGGAGAACAGATCGAAGATTATTTCCTCTCAGGCACCGAGGAGGAAACAGACGAGAACGGGAATACGGAGACTGTCCATCTGGTGGAACTCTCAAAAGAAGAAGAGGAAGAGTGCCGCTCCCGGGTGGACGCGGTGCTGGAGAAGCTTCCGGAGATCGACAGGATTCTGGAAGGCGTGGCCGAAGGGTGGAGACTTGGCCGTATGGGCCGGGTGGAACTGACGATCCTGAGGCTGGCGTGTTTTGAGCTCCGCTTCGATGAATCCGTCCCCGACAAGGTGGCGATCAATGAAGCGGTGGAGCTGGCGAAAAAGTTCGGCGGCGACGAATCCCCGTCCTTTATCAACGGGGTTCTTGCAAAACTAGTCTGAGTATGGCCGGTATCTATTCCGTCTCCCAGGTGAATTCCTATGTAGGAGCGCTGTTCCGGGAGGATTTTATGCTGCGGCGCATCCGTGTCCGCGGAGAACTGTCCAATGTGAAATACCACAGTTCCGGCCATATTTATTTTACCATGAAAGATGCGGGGGGGACGCTTGCCTGTGTGATGTTTGCGGGACAGCGGAAGGGTCTCTCTTTTCGCATGCAGGAGGGTCAGAAGATCATCGCGGACGGCTCCGTGGAAGTCTATGAAAGGGGTGGAACATACCAGCTTTATGCCAGTTCCATTTCCCTGGAAGGAAGCGGGGACCTGTATGCCGCCTTCCTCAAGCTGAAGCAGGAGCTGGAGGAGATGGGCATGTTCGCTCCGGAATATAAAAAGCCCGTTCCGAAGTATGCATCTGTCGTGGGGATCGTGACAGCTCCCACCGGGGCGGCAGTCCGGGACATTATCAATGTCGCCTCCCGGCGGAATCCCTTTGTCCAGCTGGTATTGTACCCGGCCCAGGTGCAGGGACACGGCGCGGCGGAAAGCATCGTCCGCGGCATCCGGGCGCTGGACCGCTACGGTGTGGACGTGATCATTGCCGGACGGGGCGGCGGTTCCATCGAAGACCTGTGGGCCTTCAACGAAGAGAAAGTGGCCAGGGCCATTTTTGACTGCGGAACGCCGGTGATCTCTGCCGTAGGCCATGAGACGGATTACACCATCGCGGATTTCACCGCGGATCTCAGGGCGCCGACGCCCAGCGCGGCGGCTGAACTGGCGGTGCCGGACATCACCCGCCTGATCGGGGATCTGAAGGACCGCAGGGCATCCCTCCGGGCCGCTATGACAAGGCAGATCGCACGGAAGAGGGCGGAGCTGAAGACAAAAGAGCTCCGGCTGAAGCTGCATTCTCCGGGCGCGAGGCTCAGAGAACAAAGGAACCGCGCAGAGGAGCTGAGGAACGCCCTGCAGCACGCAATGCAGAGAAAATACACAGAGACAGCCCACCGTTTCCTCACGGATACGGAACGGCTGAAGGCGCTTTCACCACTGAACCGTCTCCGGGGAGGTTTTGCCTATGTTACGGACACAGCAGGCCATGCAGTGAGAAACGCCGCAGGACTTAAGAGAGGAGAAACAGTCGGTCTCAGGTTCAGGGACGGCGAGGCAAAGGCAGAGATCAGTTCTGTCATCATACTGGAAGAAAGGAAAACGGAAGACTGATGGACGACGCAGAAGGCAGAGGGAGCGGATCCCCTGCAGTAGAGGTGCAGCTGGAAGAACTGGAAAAGGTGCTGGAACAGCTGGAGGACGAGTCCACGCCTCTTGAGACTTCTTTTTCCCTTTACGAAAAGGGAATGGCACTGGTAAAGGAGATCAACGCCAGGATCGATAGAGTCGAGAAACAGATGATCATACTGGAGGGACAGGAAGATGAGTGAATTCCGCTACGATATAACAGAGATCAATGAGATCATCAATTCTTACCTGCCGGACGTCAAAGGACTTCAGACCACGGTGCAGAAGGCGATGAACGAGGCTGTCAGGAACGGCGGC
>JAFSYO010000166.1 GCA_017449925.1 Stomatobaculum sp. | reverse complement strand
TTTCGGCGGGAAGGAACAGGTGGCATCAATGACGGGCAGGAACAAGAGAAAGACAGGGACGGACTGCGAAGCAAGGGCCGCTGCCTTTCTCGAATCAAGAGGAGTCCAGATCCTCTGCATAAATTACAGAACAAGGTATGGAGAAGTCGACCTTATCGGGCTGGACGGTCCGTACCTTATTTTTGTTGAAGTGAAATACCGGTCTTCCGGAAAGATGGGCGCGCCTCTGGAAGCAGTGGACTGGCGGAAACAACAGAAGATCCTGCAGACAGCGCGGCATTATCTTGCGGAGCATCATTACAGGGAAGATGCACCGGTACGCTTCGACTGCGTCGGCATGACGCCGGAGGGCACGGAGTGGGTAAGAAACGCTTTTATGGCATAAAAGCAGAACGGAGAACATATGAAAGACTGGATCAGGAAGGGAACGGAGGAACTCAGAGTGCGGCAGCACGGGGAGACCGTGGTGCTGAGCTGGAAAGCGCTGGAAAAGCTCCCGTTTGTGCGTCAGTGCTTTTCCACCCGCCAGGGCGGAGTCAGCGAAGGGTTTCTCGCGACGATGAATTTTTCTTTTGACAGAGGCGACGATCCGGACCATGTGCGGGAGAACTACCGGAGGATCGCGGAGACCATCGGCGTCCCGGCGGATTCCTTCGTGGTGGCGCATCAGACGCATACCACCAATATTCTGGCTGTTGGAAAGGAAGACCGGGGGACGGGCGTACTGCGCCCGCGGCCCTATGACGACATCGACGGACTGATGACCAATGCGCCGGGAGTCACCCTCGTAACTTATCACGCGGACTGCATTCCGGTCTGGCTGGTGGATCCTTCAGGAAAGGCGGCAGCCCTTCTTCACGCGGGATGGAAGGGGACGGTGGACGGGGTCGCCCCGAAGGCCGCCGGTATGATGCGGGAACTGTACGGGACGAAGCCGGAAGACCTGATCGCCTGCGCGGGACCCGGCATCTGCAGCAGCTGTTATGAGATCGGGGAAGACGTGGCAAAACGGTTCCGGGAGGTCTTTACAGCAGAAGAACTTAAGGAGATCCTCACGGACTATCACGAAAAGGAGGACGGCGGCCACTGGCAGCTTGATCTCTGCCAGGCGAACCGTGTCCTCCTTCTCAGAAGCGGTGTAAAGCCGCACAATATTCATGTTTCTGACATCTGTACCAGGTGCAACGCGGAGCGCCTGTTTTCCCACCGCGCCCACGGGGTGCGGAGAGGACTGAACGCGGCCTTTCTCGGGATCTTCCCGGAAGAAGAAGATTCCAGTCCCGCTGAGATAAACCTCAGTCGATGACGGTCCCAAAGTACTCGTAGTCGTCGTTTCTCCGGAGATTGTCCAGGAAATCCCGGATCTTCAGAGCGGATGAAATGCCGTCCGAGGTGGAGACGTCCGAGTTGATGTTGTGGATGATGTGGGCGAGATAGGAGCTCATGTCCGCCTCAAGATACCACGGCTCGTCCAGGAGCTCCGGGATGCGGTAGTTCAGGTTCGTGGTGCACACATAGTCGATGATGCCGGCTTTGTGTTTGTCGCGGAATGCATCCAGACCATTGGTAAAGAGGCCGAAGGTGGCGAAGATGATGACCCGCCGGCAGCCCCGGTCCTTCAGGTTCTTCGCGGTATCCATCATGCTCTCGCCGGAGGAGATCATATCATCCATGATGATGACGTCCTTTCCGACCACGCTGGAGCCCAGGAACTCGTGAGCCACGATGGGGTTCCTTCCGTTCAGGACTCTGGAGTAGTCCCTTCTCTTGTAGAACATGCCCAGGTCCACGCCCATGATGGTGGCGAGGTAGATGGCTCTGTCCATCGCGCCTTCGTCCGGGCTGATGATCATCAGGGAATCCTTGTCGATCTTCAGGTCCGGGATATTCTGGAAGCAGGTCTTGATGAACTGGTAGGTGGGCAGATAGTTTGCGAAGCCTGTCAGCGGGATGGCGTTCTGGACTCTCGGATCGTGGGCGTCAAAGGTGATGAAGTTCGAGATGCCCATCTTTTCCAGCTCCATCAGCATATAGGCGCAGTCCAGGGATTCCCGCTTGGTGCGGCGGTGCTGCCTTCCTTCGTAGAGGAAGGGCATGATCACATTGACGCGGTGGGCCGTGGAGATCCCGGCGGCGACGATCCTCTTCAGATCCTGATAATGATCGTCAGGGGACATGTGGTTCAGCATGCCGTCCACCCGGTAGTTAAGAGAGTAATTGGTGATATCCACCATGACAAAAAGATCCGTGCCGCGGATCGACTCGTTGATCTGGCCTTTTCCTTCTCCGGTGCCGAACCGGGGACAGTTGATGTCCAGCAGGAAATTCTCTGCGTCATATCCCCGGTAATGAAGGCTCTTTTTCCGGTTTTCCGCATGTTCTCCATCCGCTTTTCTCATACGGATCAGATGACTGTTGACTTTTTCCGCGAGGTCGCGGCAGCTTTCCAGCGCTGCGATCTTCAGCGGGGCTACAGGAAGAATCGTATCCCGTTCTTTGTTCTGCATGTCTTCCTCCAAAAAATACTGCTGCAAAAGAAACTTCTGTTCTCTGAGCATACCATTTTCCGCCCGCCTTTGCAATGGCAGGGAACTGCGTCCTCATTGCAAACAGAGGTGGTTTAGTATAAAATGATAACTGGCGCACAGCGCCGTTTGACTGATCATATACGAGACAGAAAGGATCTTTTCATGAACGACTATATTCTTACCTGCTGTTCCACTGCGGACGAATCACGCGCCTTTTTCGAAGAGAGAGACATCGAAGTGATCTTCTTCCGCTGGATCAGCGACGACGGTTCCGTCCATATCGACGACCTGGGGCAGAGCATGTCCTACAGCGATTATTACGACCTGATGCGGAAAGGCATGCTTCCGAAGACTTCCCTGCCGAATATTCAGGATTTCACGGAGTTCTTCGAGCCGCTCCTGAAGGACGGAAAAGACGTGATCCACATTTCCCTTGGGTCCGCGATCTCCGGCGCCTTCAACAGCGCCTCTTCCGCGGCGGAGATCCTGAAGGAGCAGTATCCGGACCGGAAGATCACCGT
>JAFSYO010000165.1 GCA_017449925.1 Stomatobaculum sp. | reverse complement strand
ATGCGGAAAGCGATCCTGTTACGGATCACCAATGCGTAGTATGTGGCCTGGCGGAAATCGCCGAGGGTGATGGTGTATTCTGCGCTGATCTTATCCATGGGGGATTCTCCTGATTTCTTACAATTGCTGACCCGGTTTTGAAAGGTTTTGTAAAGAGTATCATAAGAAAAAAGCTCTTGCAATGGGGAATAAGCCCTGCTATACTCCCGGAATCGAACGGGAACATAAAAACCTGCTCGCAAACAAACATTTAAACATAAAATGAACAATCAAACATGAAACAAACAATAAAACGCAAAACGAACAATACGACCAATTTAGAATAAACCTGCAAGGTACTGGGGATCCGAGGACGGGTCATGTACCGGAAAGGAGTTATAATAATGATCAGAAAAACAAAAATCATCTGCACCATCGGACCGGCCAGCGAGAGCGAGGAGATGCTGAAAGAGCTGATGAAGGCCGGTATGAATGTCGCGCGGTTTAACTTTTCTCATGGAAGTCACGAGGAACACGAAGCGAAGTTCAACAGAGTAGTGAAGGTCAGAAGGGAGCTGAACCTCCCGGTGGCGACGCTGCTGGATACCAGGGGACCGGAGATCCGCCTGGGAGATTTTAAGGAAGGAAAGGCCCTTCTGGAGAAGGGTCAGAAGTTCACGCTGACCACAAAGAATATCGAGGGAGATGCTGAGCAGGCATCTGTCACATACAAGGATCTTCCGAAGGATGTGAAGAAAGGCGGCTGCATCCTGATCGATGACGGCCTCATCGAACTGAAGGTGGACGAGGTCCATGCGGACCGTATCGTTTGTACTGTCGTCAACGGCGGGCCGGTCTCCAATCACAAGGGAGTGAATGTCCCGGATGCGGATCTTTCTATGCCGTTCATCAGCGAGCAGGACCGCTCCGATATCGAGTTCGGCTGCAGGATGGGCTACGATTATATCGCGGCTTCCTTCACCCGCACGGCGGACGATATCAAAGAGATCCGGAAGATCCTGGACAGCCACGGCAGCAAGATGAAGATCATCGCGAAGATCGAGAGCCTGCAGGGCGTGCGTAACATGGGAGAGATCTTCGAGGCGGCGGACGGCGTCATGGTGGCCAGAGGCGACCTGGGCGTCGAGGTCCCCTTCCAGGAGGTCCCGGTCATACAGAAGAAGCTGATCGAGCACGCGAACAAGATGGGCAAGATCGTCATCACCGCCACCCAGATGCTGGATTCCATGATCCATCATCCGCGGCCCACAAGAGCCGAGGCGACGGACGTGGCCAACGCGATCTATGACGGAACCACCGCCATCATGCTTTCCGGCGAGACTGCCGCGGGCGAGTACCCGCTGGAGGCGGTCCGCACCATGGACATGATCGCGCGCCGCACGGAAAAGGATATGGACTACCGTCTGTTTCGGGAGAAGATCGCTTCCGGCGAGAAGACGGACAGCACCACAGCCATTTCCCACGCTACCTGCACCGTGGCTGAGGATATCCGGGCGAAGGCCATCGTGACAGTCACCATGACGGGATTCACGGCGAACCGGCTGATGAAGTACCGTCCGGACTGCCCGATCGTGGCGTGCACTGTGAACCACACTTACGCCTGCCAGATGAACCTGATGTTCGGCGTGACGCCGCTCTTCATTCCGGAGGAGAACACCGAGGCAATGCTGTTCGATTCCGCCATTGACGCCGCGAAGAAGGCGGGCTTCTGCCGGAAGGGCGACCAGGTGGTCCTGACCGCGGGCGTGCCGCTCGGAGTCAGCGGAAATACCAATATGATCCGCGTGATCACAGTCAAGTAATAACAGATACCGGCAGAATCCAAGACCTGCCTCAGAGATTGAAAAAGTCCCCTGCTTATAATAGCGGGGGACTTTTCTCTCAGTAGTGATATAACAATGCACGCAATAAAAAACAATACATGACCCTTGAACGATTCCCGATATCATGTTAAAGTAAGGCAACTCCAAACGCATGTTTTACGCGGGGAGTGTCCTGAAATGGATGGTTAGGGAAGCTGTTAAGCGTCTTATGAATGTATAAGGAAGGTAGAATAATGACTGAGAAGAAGATTAAACTTGCGGGCAATAAGGAAGTTACGGAGTTTGTTCAGGCAGCGGAGAACTGCAAATTTGATATTGATGTCTGCATCGAGCGTATTCTTGTGGACGGCAAGTCCATCCTGGGAATGCTGGGCCTTGATCTGACCAAGACCCTGACTGTCCGCTACACTGGCGAAGACGAGGCATTTGAGAAGGTCGTTGCAAAGTACGAGGTCAAGTGAGAAAAACGCTGTAAAGCAAGAAGTAAAGTGAGGTAGGCTATGAAACTCGAAAGGAAGCTGAAGGTCGCGGTGCTCGGCGCCACTGGTATGGTGGGGCAGCGTTTTCTGACCATTCTTGAAAACCACCCCTGGTTCGATGTCGCGGTGCTGGCAGCCAGCCCGAGGAGCGCGGGGAAGACTTATGAAGAAGCAGTCGGCGGCCGCTGGAAACTGGATATCCCCATGCCCGAAAAGTACAAGGACATGAAGGTGGTCAATGTCAACGAGGTGGCCATGATCGCGGAGCAGGTGGACTTCTGCTTCTCCGCCGTGGATATGTCCAAGGACGAGATCCGCGCCATCGAGGAAGATTACGCAAAGCATGAGACTCCCGTCGTCTCCAACAACAGCGCCCACCGTTGGACGAAGGACGTTCCCATGGTCATCCCGGAGATCAACCCGGAGCACTATGAGATCATCCGCGACCAGAGAAAGCGCCTTGGAACCGAGCGCGGGTTCGTCGCTGTGAAGCCGAACTGCTCCATTCAGAGCTACACCCCGGCTTTCGCGGCATGGAAGGAATTCGAGCCCTAT
This sequence comes from Stomatobaculum sp., assembly GCA_017449925.1. Next base: position 11,028 of record JAFSYO010000165.1, on the reverse strand, counting down.
GAGGTGATCGCCACGACTTACCAGGCCATCTCCGGCGCCGGCAAGAACTTCAAAGACTGGCCCGAGATGGTGGGCAACATCATCCCCTACATCGGCGGCGAGGAAGAGAAGAGCGAGAAGGAGCCGCTGAAGATCTTCGGTCACATTGAGAACGGAGAGATCGTTCCCGCGACTGAGCCGCACATCAGCTGCCAGTGCATCCGTGTTCCGGTGCTTAACGGCCACACAGCTGCGGTCTTCGTGAAATTCCGCAAGAAAGTCACGAAGGAAGAGCTGATCCGTAAGCTGGGAGAGTACAAGGGCCTGGCGCAGGAGCTGGAGCTTCCGAGCGCCCCGAAGCAGTTCATCCAGTACCTGGAGGAGGATAACCGCCCGCAGGTCACCCAGGATGTGGACTTCGAAGGCGGCATGGGCGTGTCCATCGGACGCATCCGTGAGGATTCCATCTACGACTGGAAATTCGTGGGCCTGTCCCACAATACGCTGCGCGGCGCAGCAGGCGGCGCAGTGGAATCCGCGGAGTGCCTGACCGCGCTTGGCTATATTCAGGCGAAGTAAAACATGTTATACTTATAGGAGCTGCCGAAGGGCAGCTCCTATTGTTGTTGTGAGGTGCGTGAAAGGAGCAGAAAATGAGCGTTGCAGTAAAAGAATTCGGAAAACTGGAGAACGGACAGACAGCGAAACTCTATACGATGACCAACGGGAACGGGACAGAAGCTTCCTTCACGGATCTTGGCGCCGCCTGGATCTCCATGATCGTGCCGGACAGGGACGGAAAGATGGAGGACGTGGTGTTCGGCTATGACGACGCGGAAACCTACTACAACAACCCCACCAGCTGCGGGGAGTGCGTCGGAAGAAGCGCGAACCGGATCGCGAAGGGGCATTTTGTCCTGGAGGGCAAGGAATACCAGCTGGCGAAGAACAACGGTGAGAATAACCTTCACTCCGGACCGGATAAATGGGCGAAGAAGCTGTTCACCGGCACGGTCGAAGAAACGAAGATGGGAAGCAAGGTGACCTTCCGGCTGTTTTCTCCGGACGGGAGCCAGGGATATCCGGGAGACATGACTTTTGCGGTGTCCTACACTTTAACGGAGCAGGACGAGCTGGTGATCGAGTACCGGGCATCCTCCGACAAGACGACCATCATCAACCCCACGAACCACGCCTATTTTAATCTGCGCGGTCACGGGGCGGGCGATATCGGCGACCAGCTGGTATGGATCAACGCGGACAAATTCACGCCTTCGGACGCAGGCGCCATCCCCACGGGGGAGATCCTCCCGGTGGAAGGGACTCCCATGGATTTCACCATCATGAAACCCATCAGCCAGGATATCAACGCGGACTATGACCAGCTGAAGAACGGCAACGGCTACGACCACAATTATGTCCTGAACGGCTGGGACGGAAAGCTGAACCTGGTAGCCAAGGCGAAGGACCCGGTCTCCGGCAGAAAGATGAAGGTCTACACGGATCTTCCGGGCATGCAGTTCTACACCGGGAACAATCTGAAGGATAACCAGGCCCCCGGAAAGGGCGGAGCCAGCTACGTGTTCCGCACCGGATACTGCTTCGAGACCCAGTTCTACCCGGATTCGGTGAATCATCCGGAATGGCCCAGCCCTGTGTTTGGCCCGGGAGAAGAGTATCATCATTTCACGGTATACAAATTTGAAGCGACAAAATTATTCATGCCGCTTGATGACGAGTCGGAGGAAATCAACTGAAACAGTTATTTATCGCCGAGAAACCCAGCGTCGCCCAGGAATTTGCCCGGGTGCTGGGAGTGAACGGCAGGAGACAGAACGGATATCTGGAGAGCGGGGACACCATCGTGACCTGGTGTGTGGGTCATCTGGTGACCATGAGCTATCCGGAGAAATATGACCAGAAATACAAACGGTGGGACATGGAGACCCTGCCCTTCCTTCCGGATCATTTTCTTTACGAGGTGATCGAAGATGTAAAGCCGCAGTTCGAGATCGTGAAGAAGCTCCTGAACCGGGAGGATGTAGGGACCATCTATATCTGCACGGATTCCGGGAGGGAAGGCGAGTACATCTACCGCCTGGTGGACCAGATGGCCGGTGTCCGGGGCAAGGAGCGGAAGCGTGTCTGGATCGATTCCCAGACGGAGGAGGAGATCCTGCGGGGCGTCCGGGAAGCGAAGGACTGGAGCGCCTATGACAATCTCAGCGCTGCCGCGTACCTGAGAGCCCAGGAGGATTACCTGATGGGGATCAATTTCTCCCGGGCATTGACGCTGAAATACGGGAGTACTTTGTCCGCCTTCCTGAAGAATGACAGAAAGACCGTGGTGAGCGTGGGCCGGGTGATGACCTGCGTGCTCGGCATGGTGGTGCGGAGAGAGCGGGAGATCCGGGACTTTGTGAAGACGCCCTTCTACCGGGTGATCGGTACCTTTTCGAAGGACGGCCTGAGTTTCTCCGGGGAGTGGAGAGCCGTGGAGGGGTCCCGGTACTTCGAGTCTCCAAAGCTGTATAAAGAGAATGGCTTCCGGAAAAGGGATGACGCGGAGGAACTGATCCGCAGTCTGTCCGGCATTTCTGAGGCGAAGGTCCTGAAAGCCGAAAAAAAGAAGGAAATCAAGAACGCGCCTCTGCTTTACAACCTGGCGGAACTGCAGAACGACTGCTCCCGCCGGTTCAAGATCAGCCCTGACGAGACACTGAAGATCGTCCAGGAACTGTACGAGAAGAAGCTTGTCACTTATCCGAGGACTGACGCCAGGGTGCTTTCAACCGCGGTGGCAAAGGAAATCGGAAAGAATCTTTCCGGTCTCCGCTCGGTGCCGGAGATCGGCGTTTTTGCAGAAGAAGTGCTGGCGGGAGATGTCTGGAAACGGATCGGCAAGACGCGCTACACCAACGACGCGCAGATCACGGACCACTACGCCATCATTCCCACGGGACAGGGACTGGGAGCGCTCCGCTCCCTGAAGCCCCTCGCGGCGGATGTCTACGATATGATCTGCCGCAGGTTCCTCAGCATCTTTTATCCCCCGGCAGTTTTTGAGAGAAAAAGCATCGAGCTCCTCGTCGGAATGGAGCATTTCTTCTCGACGATCCGCTTCCAGGTGGAAGAGGGCTGGATGAAGGTGGCCGGAGTGAAGAACCGGGGGCCCGTTGGTTCCTCGGAATCCGGGAACAGCGGTGCGGAGAAAGCCGGTGCAGGTAAGTCCGACGATGGAAAGTCTGACGAGGAGGATATGTCCGGCGGTCACGCGGGGGATCCCCGGTTCCGGGCCATGATCGACGGCTTAAAAAAAGGAAGCGTTGTAACCCCGGAAAAGTACGAGGTGAAGGAGGGAGAGACTTCTCCCCCGAAACGCTATACCTCCGGTTCCATGATCCTGGCTATGGAGAACGCGGGCCAGCTGATCGAGGACGAAGAACTGCGGAGTCAGATCAAGGGCTCCGGTATCGGCACCAGCGCTACCAGGGCGGAGATACTGAAGAAGCTGTTCAACATCCGGTATCTTGCATTAAACGCGAAGACCCAGGTCATCACCCCCACGCTGCTGGGCGAGATGATCTATGAAGCGGTGGAGGTCTCCATGAAGCAGCTTCTGAATCCGGAGCTGACCGCCAGCTGGGAGAAGGGTCTTACCATGGTCTCGAACGGCACCATCAGTCCGGACGAGTATATGGACAAACTGAAAGGCTTTGTGGGCCGCAGGACCGGTCAGGTGAAAAGCGGGAACGCGGGCTATCTCCTGCGGGATGCGTTTCTGAAAACGGAAGGATACTACCGCGGAGAAAAGAGGAGCGGCGCCGGTGGCCGGAAGACCGCCGGGAGCCGGAAGAACAGCCGGACTGCAGAAATTAACAGGACATAATGTCCATAAATTTGTACAAAAACAGTCCAATTCGTCTAGCCCCTTGCACATAACAGCATTCTATGATAGTATTCGGGCTTAGAATAGCTTGGACTGGAGGTAAATACAGTGGCAATTTTTGAAGGTGCCGGTGTGGCCATCATCACACCGATGAATGAGGATCTGACTGTTAATTACGATAAGTTAGAGGAGATCATTGAGGAGCAGATCGCGGGCGGAACGGACTGCATCATCGCCTGCGGGACCACCGGCGAGGCGGCGACCCTCAGCCATGAGGAGCATCTGGAAGTGATCGCCCGCACGGTGCAGATCGTCAAGGGTAGGATTCCCGTTGTGGCAGGTACCGGCAGCAACAGCACGGAGACCGCGATCTATCTTTCCGTGGAAGCACAGCGCAGCGGCGCCGACGGACTGCTTCTGGTGTCCCCGTACTACAACAAGACGACCCAGAAGGGCATGTACCGTCATTTCGCAGAGACTGCGAAGGCGGTGACACTCCCGATCATTCTTTACAATATTCCCGGCCGGACGGGCTGCACCATCGCCCCCGAGACCATCGCGAAGCTTGTGAAGGAGCAGGAGAATATTGTCGGCATCAAGGAAGCCAGCGGCAACTTCACCAGCATCCTCCGCATGCTGGACCTGGTGGGCGGACCGGACAAGATCGATCTTTATTCTGGCAATGACGACCAGATCATCCCCATCATGTCCCTCGGCGGCAAGGGCGTGATCTCTGTCCTTTCCAATGTGGCGCCCCGCAAGGCCCACGAGATGTGCCGGGCATATCTCGACGGCGATGTGAAGAAGGCGGCGGCCATGCAGATCGAAGCCGCGGAACTGATCCGCCAGCTCTTCATCGAAGTGAACCCGATCCCGGTGAAGACCGCCATGAATCTGATGGGCAAGAACGTCGGACCGCTCCGTCTGCCGCTCTGCGAGATGGATGATGATCATGTGAAGACTTTGAAATCTGCGATGAAGGAGTACGGGATCCTGTGACCAGAATCATTTTGCATGGCTGCAACGGCCATATGGGAAAAATCGTCAGCAGCACCGCCCTCGAAGAGAGCGGCGTCAAGATCGTAGCAGGCGTGGATATCGACACCACTGTGAACTATGACTTTCCTGTCTGTTCTTCTATGAAAGAAGTCAGTGCTGACAGCGCAGACGTGGTGGTGGACTTTTCTGTCGCGAAGGCAGTGGACGAGGTGATCGATTATGCGGCTGAGACCGGCATTCCGACGGTGATCTGCACCACCGGTCTCACGGAGACGCAGCTGAAAAGGATCGACGAGGTCTCTAAGACCGCGCCCATCCTCCGCAGCGCGAACATGGCCCTGGGCGTAAACCTGCTATTCAAGCTGGCAGCGGATGCGGCGAAGATCCTTTCCGCGAAGGGATACGATATCGAGATCGTGGAGAAGCATCATCGCAGAAAGCTGGATGCTCCCAGCGGAACGGCCCTGGCCATTGCGGATGCCATCAATGCCGCCTGCGATGATAAATTCACCTACTGCTATGGGAGATCTGAGCGGCACGCCCCGAGGGACGCCGCCGAGATCGGTATTTCCGCGGTACGCGGCGGGACCATCCCGGGAGATCATGATGTGATCTTCGCGGGAGAAGATGAAGTGATCACCCTGAGCCATACGGCCTACTCCAGAAAAATCTGGGCGAAGGGCGCCTTAAGTGCCGCTGCTTTTCTTGCGGGAAAGCCTGCCGGGTATTATACTATGATGGACGTCATAGGTGATGCGCTCGCCTGAGAGCGGTCAGAGACGTACCTGAAAGGATCATGGCAGATGGAAAAAAGAGAACTTCTGAAAAGTACACCCACGGCGGATGTGTTTGCCACGGATGATGAGACCAGGATGCTGGTCTGCTCGAAGGATGTGGCGGCGGATGAGAGCGGAACGCGGACAGAGGAGATCCCCGGAAAAGGGACCGTATGCAACAGGATGACTGCGCATCTGTACCGCCTGCTGGAGACAAGAGGTATCCGCACGGCCTTTGTGGAGGAAGTCACGGATACGGATTCTTTGTTCCGGAGGGAGGAGGAGATCCCGCTCTTAGTTACGGTGCGGAACTACAGCGCCGGAGAGTATCCGCTGCGGACCGGCCTGCCGGAAGGAACAGCGCTTCCTGTGCCGACGGCGGAATTCCGCTGCACGAAGAAAGGACTCGGGATGCCGTTTATCAACGGCTATGACGCGCTGGCAATGAAGCTGGTCAACGAGGCCGAAATCGAGGAGATCGTCAAGACGGCTTTCCGTGTCAACGAAGTCCTGTCGGCTTATTTTTCGGAAAAGAACACAGATCTCATCGATGTTTCGATCCGTTTCGGAAGGAATAAAGAGGAGATCGTAGTGACAGGAGAGCTTTCTCCTGATACAATGAGACTGTGGGACACCGGTACGCATGAAAAACTGGATGCTGACCGGTTCCGTAACCAGCTCGGTAATGTCGGTGACGCATACAAAGAAGTATACCGGCGGCTCGGCATTTCAAGAGAACAGTAAACTGTCGGGAAGGGGCCCAAGGGTTCCTTCCTGTTTGCTTTTTTGTGAGGAGCATCAGGCGAGTTTTACAGGACCGCAGATCGAGTATTACTGAAACATTTATACATCAAGGAGGACGACCGGAAATGGCGAAGGATTACACAGGTTACACCAGCCCGCTGTCGCAGCGTTATGCCAGCAAGGAGATGCAGTATATTTTTTCCCAGGAGAAAAAGTTCCGCACCTGGAGAAAGCTCTGGATCGCGCTGGCGGAAACAGAAAAGGAGCTGGGGTTGAACATCACGGAAGAGCAGATCGAAGAGCTCCGGCGCTTCGCGGACGATGTGAACTACGAGGTGGCTGAAGAGCGTGAAAAAATAGTCCGGCACGATGTCATGAGCCACGTCTACGCCTACGGCGTCCAGTGCCCGAAGGCGAAAGGCATCATCCACCTCGGAGCCACCAGCTGCTACGTGGGCGACAACACTGACATCATCCTCATGACCGAGGCCCTGAAGCTGGTCCGGACGAAGCTCCTGAACGTCATCGCGGAGCTTGCTGCTTTTGCGGATAAGTACAAGGACCTGCCCACTCTGGCTTTCACCCATTTCCAGCCGGCCCAGCCCACCACCGTCGGAAAGAGAGCTACACTCTGGATCAACGACCTGATGCTGGACCTGGAGGACCTGAACTTTGTGCTTTCCACCATGAAGCTTCTGGGCTGCAAAGGCACCACCGGCACCCAGGCAAGCTTCAAGGAACTGTTTGAAGGAAACGAAGAAAAGATCCGCTGCATCGACCCGATGATCGCGGAGAAAATGGGCTTCGCATCCTGCGTCCCGGTCTCCGGACAGACCTACTCCCGGAAAGTGGACACCAGGGTGCTGAACGTTTTGGCCGGCATCGCTCAGAGTGCCCACAAGTTCTCCAACGACATCCGCCTTCTGCAGCATCTGAAGGAAGTGGAAGAGCCCTTTGAGAAAACCCAGATCGGTTCTTCCGCCATGGCTTACAAGCGGAATCCGATGCGCTGCGAGAGAATGGCGAGTCTGGCGGACTATGTGATGTGCGACGTGATGAACCCCATGATCGTCGCCTCCACCCAGTGGTTCGAGCGCACCCTGGACGATTCCGCCAACAAGCGGATCTCCGTGCCGGAAGGTTTCCTCGCGGTGGACGGCATCCTTCAGCTCTACATGAATGTCGTAGACGGACTGGTGGTCTACCCGAAGGTCATTGAGAAGCGGCTGATGTCGGAGCTTCCCTTTATGGCGACGGAAAACATCATGATGGACGCGGTGAAAGCAGGCGGTGACCGCCAGGAACTGCACGAAAAGATCCGGGAACTGTCCATGGAAGCCGGCCGCCATGTGAAGGCGGAAGGAAAGGACAACGATCTCCTGGAACTGATCGCCGCGGACCCTGCCTTCAATTTAAAACTTTCCGACCTTCAGAAGACCATGGAACCGCTGAGATACGTCGGAAGAAGCCCGGAGCAGGTGAGCGAGTACCTTGCGGGAACCGTGCGCCCGCTGCTGGAGGAGTATAAAGAGGAACTGGGAGCGAAAGCGGAGATCAACATCTAAGCTGATTATTCAGGAGGCGTGCTATGTCAGTAAAAGCAATTGTAGGAGCGAACTGGGGTGATGAAGGAAAAGGCAAGATCACGGACATGCTTGCGCAGCAGGCCGATGTCGTGGTCCGGTTTCAGGGAGGCGCCAATGCGGGCCATACCATCATCAATGAGTACGGCCGTTTTGCGCTGCACCTGCTGCCCTCCGGCGTGTTTTCCAGTAATATCACTAATGTGATCGGAAACGGCGTGGCCTTCGATGTCCCGAAATTTGCGAAAGAGCTGAAGTCCCTGACGGACAGCGGCGTCCCTGTGCCGAAGATCCTTGTGTCTGACCGGGTCCAGCTGCTGATGCCGTATCATGTACTGCAGGATACTTATGAAGAAGCAAGACTGGCGGGAAAAGCCTACGGGTCTACACAGTCCGGTATCGCGCCCTTCTACTCGGACAAGTTCGCGAAAATCGGCATCCAGGCTTGTGAGCTGTTTGACGATGAGCTTCTTAAAGAAAAGACAGAGAAGATCTGCGCCGTAAAGAATGTGCTGTTCCGCCATCTGTACAATCAGCCGGAGTTAAAGCAGGAGGAGCTTCTGGAGACCCTCCGGGAATACCGGGATATTCTCGCACCCTACCTTGCAGATACCGGTGTGTTTATCCGTAATGCCCTGAAGGAAGGAAAGAGAGTCCTGGCAGAAGGCCAGCTGGGAACTCTGAAGGACCCTGATTTTGGTATTTATCCCATGGTGACAAGCTCAAACACCATTGCGGCCTATGCTCCCGTCGGTGCAGGATTCCCGCCCTATGAGCTGACGGAAGTCGTGGCAGTCACGAAAGCATATGCCAGCTCCGTCGGCGGCGGAGAATTCGTCAGCGAGATCCTGGACGAGGAACAGGCAGAGACTTTGAGAAAGCACGGCGGCGACAGAGGGGAGTACGGCGCCACCACCGGCAGACCGAGAAGAGTGGGCTGGTTCGACGCAGTGGCCTCCCGCTATGGCTGCGAACTGCAGGGCGCCACGGAAGTGGCCCTCACAGTGGTGGACGCCCTGGGCTACCTGGAAGAAATCCCCGTCTGCATCGGATACGATCTTGACGGAAAGATCCTGAAGAACTTTCCCGCGACCCCGGTGCTCGCAAAGTGCAAGCCCATCCTCAAAGTCCTGCCCGGCTGGCACTGCGATATCCGCGGCATCCGGAAATTCGAGGACCTGCCTGAGAACTGCCGGAAGTACGTCGAGTTTATCGAGAAAGAGATCGGCTTCCCCATCACCATGGTCTCCAACGGACCGGGAAGGGATGAGATAATTTACAGGAATAAATAAACAAACGCCCAAGTCCAGTTGTTTGAAGTTATTTGTTGTCGCGGACTAGCTTAAAATCAGGCTCTCGCGTCCGCCTCAGTTTTTTTCCTGGTCTTGCGCCTGTTTCTGCTCTTTCTCCCGCTCTTGCTCCCGCGCTTTGCGGTGGCGGAGGATGAGCATGTAGCCGTACATGGCGGTGGGGATGACGAAATCCGAGAATATAAGGGCCTTCAGCAGTCCTTTGGAGTCGGGGCCGCCGAAGAGGCCGACGATCAGGGTGGCGGCGAACATGAGGACTAAGAGGATCACGGCCGCGAGAGCGGCGGTACGCTGCAGTTTAGTATATTTCATATTAAACATCCTCCTCGGAGGCGAGGGCCTCCCATTCCTCGTAGAGTCCTTCCAGTTCTTCTTCATCCGCTTCCTTCCGGCGCTGGAGCTGCAAGAGGGCGGCTGCGTCCCGCTGGAGCTCGGGTTTCAGGAATTCGTTTTCGATCTCCTTCAGGTCTTCTTCCAGTTCATGGATCCGTCCTTCGCATTTCTGAAGGGCGGCTTTTCTTTTCTTCTCCTTTGCTTTCTGGGCCTTGGCGTTGAGCCAGTCATCTTTTCCGGAGGAGCTGCTGTCCAAAGCAGCGTCCTGAGCAGGCAACCCGTCAGATGCGGAAGAGGCTGAAGACGTAAAAGAAGCTGACGCAGATGCAGCACCAGTCCCGGAAACACGGGCCGATGCGGCACCATCTGCAGAAGTACGTCCCGCCGGCGTAAGCCCGGAGGCCCGCTCGACGTCTGCTTTCTTTTCGAGATAGTAGTCGTAGTTGCCGATGTAGTTCAGGAGTTTGCCCTGGGTGAGGTCCAGGATCCTGGTGGCGGTACGATTGATGAAGTAGCGGTCGTGGGAGACGTAGAGGACGGTCCCGGGGAAGCTGCGGATGGCCTGTTCCAGGACTTCTTTGCTCACCATGTCGAGATGGTTGGTGGGCTCGTCCAGGATCAGGAAGTTGGCGCGGGACAGCATGAGCTTCGCGAGGGAGACGCGGCCCCGTTCGCCGCCGGAGAGGTCCGCGATGCGCTTGAAGGCATCGTCCCCGGTGAAGAGGAAGGCTGCCAGCATGCTGCGGACTTCGGTGTTGTTCATGTCCGGCCAGGTATCCTGCACTTCTTCGAAGATCGTCTTTTCCGGGTGGAGCACGGCGTGTTCCTGGTCGTAGTAGGCAATCATGACCCGGGCGCCCATGGTGACGCTGCCGGTGTCGGGCTGGAGGAGGCCGTTCAGGATCTTCAGGATGGTGGTCTTGCCGGCGCCGTTGTCCCCGATAATGGCGGCGTGTTCGCCCCGTTTCAGTTCAAAGGAAAGATTCTCAAAGAGCTTCAGGGAACCGAAGGACTTGGAGATGCCGGAAACTTCCAGGACGTCGTTCCCGCTGGATTCCTCCATGGTGAAGCGGAGGCCCATGTCGGCCTTGATCTCCCCGGGCCGCTCCAGGCGCTCGGTCTTATTGAGCATCTTTTCCCGGCTCTCCGCCCGGCGGATGGATTTCTCCCGGTTGAAGGACTTCAGCTTGGCGATGACCTCTTCCTGGTGCTTCAGTTCCTGCTGCTGGTTCAGGTAGGCCCGGAGCTTCGCTTCCCGGACAGCGGCTTTTTTCTCTGCAAACTGGGTGTAGTTGCCGGTGTAGGCGGTGACTTCCCCGTTTTCGATATCGATGACTTTGTTGACGATGCGGTCCAGAAAATACCGGTCGTGGGAGACGATGACCACGGCGCCGCTGTAGTTCATGAGGAAGGAT
>JAFSYO010000164.1 GCA_017449925.1 Stomatobaculum sp. | reverse complement strand
TCTGTCCTGCATCAACTCCGAGTTTCTCAACCTTAATGATATCGCCCTCAGATACCTTGTACTGCTTACCGCCGGTAGCAATAATCGCGTACATTTCGGGTCCTCCTTCTTATCATTACTCGCCAACTGCGGCGTCCATGCGATAAACATGAAACTTAAAGCCCCGTTGTGCGGCATACCTTGTGATTATATAAGAAGCGTCAGACTATGTCAATCCATGATATCAAAAAAAACTGAGCTGCAGACGGCGGAGATAATGAAAATTTAAAAAATCAGACGGTTCTATTTCAGCAAATATTCACAATTGTCCTGTAAGATAAATTTAACGCCGGTTCTTTTCTTTATGATACTATACCTTCCGGCAGAAAGGACCATCTATATGAAGAAAAAATGGATGAATCCCGCAGCACTTCTTATTGTTTCAGCGGCCCTCGCCATGACTGGCTGCAGCGGAGGAGCCAGCAGCACATCCGCGGCTCCGACAGCCGCTCCCGAAGCTGTAACGGCTGCTGCTGAAACGGCTGCTTCTGAAACTGCGCAAGCCGAACCGGAAAGCGAATCTGCAGCAGCCGGGACCGCAGAACAGGAACCTGAATCCGCACCTGAAAAACCCGACGGGGGCGCTCCTGCTCCGGGTCAGGGGAAACCGGGCGGACCTCCTCCCGGAGGCGGCGCCTCAAAGCCGGATCACTACGATGCTGTAGTGGATGCCGCAGAGGATATGCTCTTTAAGCACCAGACCATCCGGTCCGAATCCGCGGATGAAAATGCGGTGCTCGCGAAAAACGGTGCCTCCGTCACCTTGTTTGCGGATGATATTCTCCGTGTTTCTGATGCTTCCGCCGGCGGAGACAGTGCCAGCTTCTACGGCATCGGCGCCGCAGTTCTTTGTACTGACGGCAATGTCTATGTGGATTCCTGCGATATCACGACCGATGCCAAGGGCGGGGCCGGCGTGTTTGCCTACGACAAAGGCACGGCCTATGTTTCCCAGACAAAGATCGTGACGGAGCAGGACACCTCGGGCGGACTGCATGCGGCCGGCGGCGGGACTCTGTACGCCTGGGACTGCGACGTCGAAACGAACGGAGAAAGCTCTGCGGCGATCCGCAGCGACCGGGGCGGAGGCACCATGGTCATCGAGGACGGCACCTATATTTCCAAAGGCCAGGGCTCTCCTGCAGTTTACTCCACCGCTGATATCACCGCAGCCTATGCGACACTGACGGCTGAAGGTTCCGAGGCAGTGTGTATTGAAGGCGATAACCAGCTGCGCCTGTTCAACTCCAATCTCTCAGGAAATATGGCTGATCTTCCGCAGAACGGACTCACGTGGAACGTGATCCTCTACCAGTCCATGTCCGGCGACTCCGAGGAAGGTAATTCCCTCTTTGAAATGAACGGCGGCATTCTGGAGGCGAAGAACGGAGGTATGTTCTACACCACCAACACCCAGTCCACCTTTGTGCTGCGTCAGGTCGACATGCGAGGCGCTTCTGACCAGGAGTTTCTTCTCCGGGCAGCGGGCAATTCCAACGAAAGAGGCTGGGGAGAAAAAGGAAAGAACGGCGCGGACTGCAGTTTCACCGGAATCAGGCAGGAGCTGGACGGGGATGTCCAGTGGGATTCCATCTCCACTCTGAAATTCTATCTGACGGAAGGCAGTGTCTTCTCCGGCGCCATACTGCAGGATGAGACCGACGCAGGCGAAGGCGGCGAAGGATTCTCAGAACTCTTTATCGACAAGGATTCCACGTGGTACGTGACCGGTGACAGCACCGTGACAAAGATCCACTGCGCCGGCGCCATTCAGGATCCCATCGGAAAGCCTGTCACGATCGTGAAGCCTGATGGGACAGTCCTTCAGGAAGGAACGTCAAGGTTCACTATTACAGCCGAGGAATATGACAATACGCCGGATCTCTCCGGCGCAGGGAAGTCTTCGGAATACGACAGTTTTAAAGCAGAGAAGCCGGCAGAACTGCACTGAGGCATCCGTCAGTTATCCGGAGCCGCGGAGGAACGCAGCTGGTCCGCAAAGGGCCTGCCGCTCTTCTTCCTGACGATCTCTGCCAGATTCAGTTTTGTGATATCGACGGCCTGTGTGCCGACAGGATCAAGAGACGCAAGGTATCTAATCTTTTTCAAAAGAGAGTCCTGCGTCTCTTTTGTTTTGACATCGATCAGATCGATCAGAATGATCCCGGAAAGATTCCGCAGGCGGATCTGGCGCATGGCCTCGGTAAGAGCTTCTTCATCCGTTCTGAAGATCATCTCTTCCTTATCGGTCTTCTTTTCGTTCTTTCCGCTGTTCACATCGATGACGGTCAGAGCTTCCGTCTGCTCTATTACCAGATATCCGCCGCTTTTCAGCCATACCTTTTTTGAGAGGGCTTCCGACATGGCGGTCTCAAGGGAATAGACCGCGGTCAGGGACAGAGAGGTCCCGTCGTGGAAACGGACAGGGACATCTGTCCCTTGCATTTTAAGGACTTTCTCAGGCTTTCTGAAGGCTTCCGGGAGTTTTTTCGCGTACTCTTCCGTCACTGGCGGAGAAGCGCCTGTAAGAGCCCTGAACACGTTTTCCTGGTCCGTGACGATCTCCAGACAGCCGGGATGGGCTGCTGCCGTCCGTTCTGCGAGAAATGCCCAGAAGGGCTGTGCCTCTTTAACAAGGCCCGGAGCGCGCACAAAGGAAGCTCTGCGGACAAAATCTTCTATCTTTTCTTCTGAAAAGCGGTCCGTCAGCGACGGGCCTTTTGTCTTGTGGGCATCCTTCCTGACTTTGACCAGGATCTCATCTCCCTCGTGAAGCGCGCGGTGTTCTCTTCCGTCAAGGAAACGGGGCAGACGTTCTTTTGAAAGAGCAAGAAAACCTGGAAGCGGCGTCCCGATATCTATGAACGCCGCATCCAGATTTTTAGATATGGAACGGACTCTTCCCGCATAAATGCTGCCTACGACAGAACTGCCGTCGGCATAATCCAGCTGGACAGCAGTTCCGTTCTCCAGCAGACAGGTAAGGATCCCCTTCCGGAATGCAGTGACGACCAGTTTAAGTGAGAGGTTCTCCATAGGATTCCAGTGTCCTCATTTTGCTGTCATAAAGTTCGGTCCTGACGAAGCGCGGTCTCCATTCCCTCAGGAATGCAGCTGATTCGAGTTCTTCCAGCGCACTGAGAGCAAATTCCGGTTTCAGGTTCGCCGCGCTTCCCTGGGCGACCTGGAAAAACAGGCCGTCTTCGTCCGCCTCTGCCCGGAAAAGCATCGGACGTATATCTACTTCCTTCGATCCCTTTTTCCCTTCCCGGATCATAAGGATCTCTTTTTTCTGAAGGAGCTCCCGGCAGGCGGTACTGAGAGCCTTCGTCTCCTCCGGCAGAAAGCGCAAATGCTCCGGAAACCAGACCCTGTAATCTGCGGCGAACATGGTGGACATGCAGTTTCCCGCGTCATCCGGGATCTTCAGAAAGGAAAGGATCTTCAGGCCTTCCGCCATCTCCCGGTTCATTCTCCGGACAGCTTCCTCCGAGGTGATCTTAGCGTCATCCGTCAGTTTGAAATCCGCGTATTCCCCGGTGCTTTCGACCCCCATGCTGAGGGGGGCCGCGAATGACATGATCTGATGAGGTGAAAAGCCTTCGGAATAGGCGATGGGAAGTTCCGCCCTGCGGTTAGCCTTCTGGAAATACCGCATCAGGTCCAGATGGCCGATAAAGCGGAGATTTCCCCGCTTTTCAAATTTGATCCGCACCTTCAAAGCAGACACCTCCCTGATATTTTTTTGCACCGCAGCCGGAGCACTGCTGTCTGCAGTGGGGTGTGACTTTGCCCTCCAGCGCTCTCTCCCACTCCCGTTTCAGGAAGTCCTTTGTGACACCGGCATCGATGAAATCCCAGGGGAGAAGCTCTTTCGTGGACCGCTCCCGCATGGTATAGAATTCCGGGTCCACTCTGCAGAGCCGGAATGCCTCTTTCCAGCGCTCCGGGTCAAAGGTCTCCGTCCAGGCGTCGTAGATGGCGCCGTTCCGGTAGGCAGTTTCGATCACTTGAGCGACTCTCCGGTCGCCCCGGGCAAAGACGCCCTCCAGGACCGTGGTCTCCGCGTCGTGATACTGGTAGCGCAGACTTTTCCAGTTCTTCTGTTCCCGGAAGTGTTCTTTTACTCTTCTGGCCCGCTCGATATATTCCTCGGCTCTGCACATGGGGGCCCACTGGAAAGGGGTGAAGGGTTTCGGAACGAAGAAGGAGGAACTGGCTGAGATCTGCACACGCCCGGTCCTTTCGGATTTCGGAATACTGTCGTAGAACATGTCCGCGACTTTCTCGCAGAGCTCCGGTATCCCCATGCGGTCCTCTTCTGTCTCTGTGGGAAGTCCGATCATGAAATAGAACTTGACCTTGGTCCATCCTCCGCGGAAAGCAGAGAGGCTGCCCCTCATAATATCCTCTTCTGTCAGTCCTTTGTTGATCACATCCCGGAGACGCTGGGTCCCTGCTTCGGGCGCGAAGGTAAGAGAGCTTTTCTTCACGTCCTGGATCCGGCTCATGACGTCCAGAGAGAACTTGTCGATCCGGAGGGACGGCAGGGAGATATTTACCTTGTGACAGTCGGTGTACTCCATCAGGAACCGGAGGAATTCATCCAGCCCGGAATAATCACTGGAGCTTAAGGAGCTGAGAGAGATCTCTTCATTTCCCGTGATCTCCAGGAGGCGTTTCGCGTACTGTTTCAGGTAGTCCACAGAGTGTTCCCGGAGCGGCCTGTACACATTGCCGGCCTGACAGAAGCGGCAGCCGCGGATGCAGCCCCGCATCAGTTCTACTACGGTCCTGTCCTGGGTCACCCGGATGAAGGGGACCAGCGGATCATCGATGAATCCCACTGTATCCATGTCCTGCACCACCTGGCGCTCCACGACGGCAGGGACGTCCTGATACTTCGGAGTAAAGGCGCTGAGCATGCCCTCCGGGCCGTAGGAAGGCTCATAGAGGGACGGAACATAGATTCCCGGGACATTCGCGGCGGCCCTGAGGAACTCTGCGCGGCTTTTGTTTTCCTTCTTGAAACGGATGTACAGGTCAAGCAGCGCATCGTAGACTACTTCACCCTCTCCGATATAGAAGAGGTCAAAGAAGGGGGCGATGGGTTCCGGATTATAGGTGCAGGGTCCGCCTCCGATCACGAGGGGATCCTCTTCTGTCCTGTCCTCCGCATGCAGCGGGATCCCGGACAGCTCCAGCACCTGGAGAATATTGGTGTAGCACATTTCATACTGCAGCGTGATGCCCAGAAAATCACATTCCCGTACCGGCCGCTGGCTCTCCAGGGTAAACAGCGGGATCTTCTTTTCCCGCATCACCCGGTCCAGGTCCGTCCAGGGGGAGAACACCCGCTCGCAGTAAACGTCTTCCCGGCGGTTGAACATGCTGTAAAGGATCTGCAGGCCCAGGTGGCTCATGCCGATCTCATAAACGTCCGGAAAGCACATCGCGAACCGCACCGCGACACTGTCCGGGTCCTTTTTCACACTGTTGATCTCGCCGCCGATATATCTGGCAGGCTGCTGGATGCCCAGCAGCAGTTCATCATCCAACGCAAGTTTCTGCATAGTCTTCTCCGGAGCCTGTCCTTATCGGTTGGCGAGCTCCTGTGTCACATCTTCCCAGGTGACTCCCTTTTCCGCCATCAGTACCATGACGTGATAAAGAAAATCACAGATTTCATATTTCAGTTCTTCTGCATCCGGATTCTTCGCAGCGATGACGATCTCCGTCGCTTCTTCGCCGACTTTTTTCAGGATCTTGTCGATCCCTTTGTCGAACAGATAGTTGGTGTAGGACCCTTCCTTCGGATGCTCCTTCCGGTCCAGGATCACCTGGTACACATCTTCGAAGATCCGATGGGGGTTTTTGTGGCTTTCCGGTTTCTCCGCCACCGTATTGAAAAAGCAGGACCAGGAACCGGTGTGGCAGGCCGCGCCCACCTGGAACACCTTCGCGAGAAGCGTGTCCTTGTCGCAGTCCAGGGTCAGGGACTTAACGAACTGGAAATGACCGGAGGTTTCGCCCTTCAGCCACAGAGACTGCCTGGAGCGGGACCAGTAGGTCATCCGCCCGGTCTCCAGTGTCTTCAGGTAAGCTTCTTCGTTCATCCAGGCGACCATCAGGACATCCAGGGTCTTATAATCCTGCACCACTACTGGAAGCAGTCCCTGGGGATCCTTTTTGATATCGTCCCAGCTGAAAGCAGGGGCAAGGATCTCAGTCCCGATCCCCTTCTTCCTCAGGCCGGTCTTCAGCTCCATGTAGTCGATCTGATCCGGGCTGTCGTTCAGGATCAGCGCGCCGCTGCAGGGAAGCTCAAGGGTCCGCGCTGCAGCCTCCGGATCCTCGGGGGAAGTAAGGAGGATATCCCCCGGGAAGTCCGCCCACTCGTCAAAAAAGCTGCTGTCCGCAGCCTCGGTGTTTACG
Organism: Stomatobaculum sp.; assembly: GCA_017449925.1. Next base: position 24,714 of record JAFSYO010000164.1, on the reverse strand, counting down.
ATCAGGCCGGCGATGTCCCCGGTGAGGACTTCTCTGACTTTTCCGGACTGTTCCGGACTGCTGATGCAGATCCAGATCTTGCTGCCGCCGAACCGGTCCGCAGCTTCCTTTAAAAGCTCGAGATTGCTCTCCTCGGCAGCGTCCAGATACACGCCGGAAGAACCTGCATAGAGATATTTTTTCACATCCTCCAGCCGTTTGACTCTTCCTCCTGAGATCAGCGGCGCTTCCACGCGCCTGGCAAGCTCCCGGATGCCGCCCATAAAGGCGTCATGTTCCTCGTCGTCTTCGGAAACGTCTGTCATGACGATTCCGTCAGCTCCGGTCAGGGCGGCATTGACCGCTTCCTCCGGGGAAACATCATCCAGCACGAAACCTGCGTATATTTTCTTCTTCATTTCTGAAATCTCCTCACTGCTTCGGCAAGATCGATCCTGCCTTCATACAGGGCTTTTCCAATGATGGCGCCCCGGATCCCGGCGGCGGAAAGCCGCTCCAGATCTTCCATGGAAGACATGCCTCCGGAGGCGATCACATCCAGGTCCGTCGCCTCCGTCAGGGCTTTGGTCGCTTCCACATTAGGGCCGGTCAGCATTCCGTCCCTGGAAATGTCCGTGTATACGATGTGGCGGACACCGTCCTCCTTCATCCTGAGGCAGAGTTCCTCCGCCCGGACACCTGAAAGAGCTTCCCACCCTTCCACTGCGACAATGCCATTCTTCGCGTCCACACCTGCCACCACCGCGTCAGGACCGAAGGTCTCCACCAGGCGCCGCATGAAATCAGGGTCCTTCACTGCCTTCGTGCCTACGATCACGCGGTCGATGCCGGCGTCCAGAAGGACTTTCGCAGCTTCAGCGCTGCGGATGCCGCCGCCGATCTCGATGGGAATGTCCACTGCTTTCCGGATCTCCCGGATCACGGGAAGATTCACGGACTGGCCCTTCAGCGCTCCGTCCAGGTCCACCACATGGAGAAAGGTCGCGCCGCAGGAAGCCCAGCGGACTGCCATCTCCGCCGGATCGTCAGAATAGGTTTTCACATCGGAAAAAAGCCCCTGCCGGAGCCTGACGCATTTTCCGTCTTTCAGATCAATTGCAGGATACAGCTGCATGAAACTATCTCCTTTCATGTGAATCTGTTACTGCGATTCCTCAGCCACCAGCTTTCGGAGTTTCCGGATCATATCCCCGATCCGTTCGCTTTCCCGTTTCATGGACACCCTGTTCACCACCACCCGGGCGGAAAGATCGCAGACTTCCTCCAGGACCGTAAGGCCGTTCTCCTTCAGGGTGCTGCCGGTCTCCACGATATCCACGATCACTTCGGAAAGCCCTACGATGGGTGCAAGCTCCACAGAGCCGTTCAGTTTGATGATCTCCACCGTCTGGTGCTTCTTGTTGTAGAAATAGTCCTTCGCGATATTGGGGTATTTCGTCGCGACCCGGATCTGTTCCCGCTGTCTGAGAAGCCGCTCTGCGGCAGCAGGACCGCAGACGCACATTCTGCATTTTCCGATCTTCAGGTCCAGTACTTCGAAGAGGGTCCGTCCTTCCTCCAGTATCGTGTCCTTTCCAACGATCCCCAGATCAGCGGCGCCGTACTCAACGTAGGTGGGCACATCGCTGGCCTTGGCGAGGAAAAAGCGCACGCCGGCCTCTTCATTGGTGAAAATAAGCTTTCTGGACTTCTTGTCCTTCATTTCCTCACAGGGACAGCCGATCCTGGAGAAGTACTCCATCGCGCGGTCCGCAAGGCGTCCCTTGGCCAGTGCTACGGTAATGTACCTCATATCAGCCCTCACCGCCTTCCGTTATCATAAACAGCTTTTCGGCTCCGATCCGCTCCGCATAGGCGCGGTAACCCTGTTCTGTTTCTTCCGGCCGGAACAGTTCCGATGCCACTCGTTTTCCTTCTCCCCGGAGTTTCCGGATCAGCTTCACAGCCTGTTCGGTATGGATCTTGTCATAGACCACCAGCGCGGACAGCAGCTCCGTCTGAACGTCGATCTTCTGTCCCCTGAGGGCTGCCATCAGCCGGTTCAGAGTGATGCCCAAGCCCACTGCCGGGGCGTCCTTGCCGAACTGTTTCAGCAGTCTGTCGTAGCGGCCTCCCTGGACGATGTAATCGCCGGTGCCGTAGGAATAGGCGCGGAAGATCATTCCTGTGTAATAATCGTGCATGCTGAGCATGCCGAGATCATAGCTCACGTAATCGGAAAGGCCGTAAATGCCGATCAGATGGCTGATCTTTTCCAGGCGTCGGATCGCCTGCCGGGCTTTTGTGCTGCGGGTAAGCTCCGCTGCTTCCGATACGGTGCTGATGCTTCCGAACAGTTCCGGAAGTTTCAGGAAGCCCCGGCGGAGTTCAGGATCCGTGATGTTCGCGTCTACGAATTCCTCTACTCCGAAACTGTTCTTATTCTCGATCAGCGTCCTGAGACAGAGGTCCTCTTCCGGCGTCAGTCCGGCCTCTTCCACCAGTCCGCGGTAGAATCCGACTTCACCGACTTCCACCTGGAACTCCTTCAGGCCGGAGGCCAGAAGACTTTCAATGGTCAGAAGCAGCATCTCCACATCCGCATCCACGGAAGCATCCCCGATCAGCTCCACACCGGTCTGCACCATTTCACTCATGCTGCCCTTGTAATTATAGTGGTTCAGGAAAACGCTTCCGGAATAGCAGAGCCGCACGGCGTGATCCTCTTCTCCGAAGAATTTAGCCGCCGCCCGGGCCACCGCCGGCGTCATATCCGGCCGCAGCACCAGCGTCCTGTTGTCCCGGTCAAAAAACTTGTACATCTCCCTGGAGGAGACAGTTCCTCCGGGCTGGTTGAACACATCAAAAAACTCGAAACTGGGCGTGTCGATGCACTCATAACCGTAGAGACGGAATTGGTGCATCACAGCTTTCTGTATTTTTCTCCGGGCAGCACATTCCTGTCCGTAGACATCGCGCACCCCGTCAGGTGTATGGAGCAATGTATCCATAGGGCATCCCCCTTTCACTTTCGCACGTTACCATGCTATCAAAGTAAATTATATCTGTCAACCGCGGCTTCTCAGTAATCCTGGGGTTCGCTGTACTCTTCGATGCGCTCCAGGTACTTCTCCAGCTGCTCCAGGTAGTGGAGAGGGACCTCCCTGCTCTTCCTGACACGGTAGCTTTTGTCCATTTCATCATAAGTAAAGCTTTTTCTTCCGCCGCTTTCCATGCGCCGCCAGTAGCGGTACACGTCCCGGAAGGGCAGGAAAAACACCTCGTCCCGGGAAGTAAAGCTGATGATAAAGAAGGAAACTCCTCTCTGCTCTTCGAACCGCAGCATAAAATCGATCTGGTGCTCATGGATATTTGAGAGCGGGAAGGTATCTTCGGCGCATTCCTTCGCGTCATAGCACACCGGAATGCTCTGGACTACGCCGATGTAGTCCACGGTGCTCCTCCTGTCAAAATATGCCAGGGTGATGTGCCGCGTAGCCTTGTCGATCTCCATGGGAGTGATGGGCGTGGGGATCTTCTGGATCAGGGCGATCCCCGCGTTCCTGTAGATATCATTTGAAACATTCAGCAGCTCCTCCAGGGCGGAGCCCCGGAGTCCTCTGGTCTTCCATGTCCCCATGTCTGTCTTAGTTCCTTTCTTTCAGGGCGCCCGGAAACAGCTTTTCGAACATCTCCGGAACCTTGTCCCGGAACTCCCGGCCGCGCACTTCTTCCGGCAGCTTTTCATTCTCAGGAAAACGCAGTTCGAAAGCGTGGAGAAGCTGAAAGCGGAGGCCCGCCTCTTTGCGTAGGCGCTCATTGATCTCCTTGTTTCCGTACTTAGGGTCCCCCAGCACCGGATGGTCCGCGGAGGCAAGATGGGCGCGGATCTGGTGTGTACGTCCGGTGATAAGGTGGATCCGCAGCAGTGTCCGGTCCGGCAGAATACAGAGAGGTTCGATCCCGGTGCGGATCTCCCGGTCCTCTTCCGAAGCCGGCTCTTTTCCCACCATAACGAGGTTCGTCTGAGGATCTTTTCTCAGATAACCCTTGATCTCCGCAGCATCTGTCCACTGACCCGCCACGCCCGTCAGATAATATTTTTCGATCTCCCTCTTCTTCAGAAGTTCCGAGAGGACCTGAAGAGCCGGCAGAGTCTTTCCGGCAATCAGGATCCCTCCGGTGTTCCGGTCCAGCCGGTTCACCACTGCAGGCCGGAAGGTCCGCAGCTGTTCCTTCGTCAAAGAGCCGTTCATCAGAAGATGGCTGATCAGAAGTTCGTTTGCAGAAATATCTCCCGGAGCTGCCTTTTGGGAAAGCATGCCCCTGGGTTTACTGAAAAGCAGGACTTCCCTGCCTTCGAACAGGATCAGATCTTTAAGCGGATCTGTCCTCTGTTCCTGCAAAACGGAGACCGGGTCCGCAGCAGCCTTTTCTTCGTAGGAGCCGCTGAATTTTTCAAGGGTCTCGTCGGAGAACCAGATCCGGACCACGTCGCCTTCGGAGAGCCTTTCGCTCCCCCCGCATTTCCCGCCGTTCAGGGTGATATTCTTTTTCCGCATCATTTTGCAGAGAAAGCCCCTTCCGGCTTCCGGAAGGATCTTGAACAGAAACTTGTCCAGACGCTGTCCTGCTTCATTCCGCCCTGCAGTAAACTCTTTCATAACTCCGCCTCTATGATCAGTAAGACAGGTTCTTCAGAAGATCCGCTGCTTTCTGCTCGGCATTGCCGATGCCGCTCTCTTCAGGAAGTGCCTCCAGCGCCTTCAGGAACTGTTCTTCTCCGGGATACAGATTCACGTGGAGCTTCAGGTGCTCCAGGCGCAGACTGTTTTCCAGATGGACCTTCAGTTTCCGGCAGTCTTCCTGTCCCGCGGGACCGCAGACCAGGATGGCGCCGGAACGGATCAGTACGGCATCCGCAGGAAAGGCTTTCTCTTTGGTCGTAAAGATCAGGTCGTAAAGGAGGATCCCCCGGCCGGAAAAGGGTTCTGTCTTTTCAAAAAAACTTCTCTCCGGAGTACGGAAGCGCATCATTGCAAGAAGCGGCGACAGGACGTTCGCCAGCGGCAGGACGCAGAGGATCCCGGTCAGAGTAAAGACGATACTGAGAGATCCGCCGCTCCTCCGTCCGAAGGCGATCTGGACCGCGATCAGGAGAGCGATCAGCGCCGTGATGCCGGCATTTCTCAAAAAATGATAGTTCCGGTAGCCGAAGCTGCCTTTTTCCACACGCATCTCTACGCAGACCTCCGGTCAATGATAATAGTTCAGGATCAGATCCCAGGGAAGGATCTTCGTCATGGCCTGAAAAGCTTTCATCGGAAGGCCGCAGACAGAAACTGTTTTTCCGGCAAAGGCATCTTCCACTGCCTGCCGCACCACCCGTTCCTGGCTGACCACAAAAGTCTTCTTGTAATCAGCCATGGCCTGCTTTTCTTCAGCGATATTGAAGAATTCTGTGTCCGTCACCGGTCCGGGACACACTGCAGTAACAGTGACTCCCCGGGAGGCAAGCTCTTTGCCGAGGGCCAGGCTGTAAGAAAGGACATAGGCTTTTGTAGCTGCGTAAACAGCAAATTCCGGCTGCGGCAGGAAGGCGGCAGCCGACGCAAAATTGATGATGCGGCAGCGCTGATGCAGGTAAGGAAGGACAGCTTCCGTCAGGGCCGTCAGTGCGATGCAGTTCACTTCGATCATGGCGGAAGTCTGTGCCGGGGAGATATCCCCCTCCCTGCCGATCTTCCCGAAGCCCGCGGCATTTACCAGAATGCAGACCTTTGCTTCTTCTTCCTTCAGCGCTGAAGCAATGCCGTCGATCACTTCCTGTCTGCGGAGATTGCCCGGAAAGACCCGGATCCTGCCGGGAAATTCTTCCGCCAGCGTTTTCAGATTCTCTTCCCTTCGGGCAGTCACCCAAATCTCATCAAGAGAGGGAAAACGGTCCGCGATCTCAATGACCATGCATCTTCCCATTCCTGACGATGCTCCGCTGACCAGTGCGATTTTTTTCATGTTCTCTCCTCCTTGCCTTTTCCGGCTTCCTGTTTCAGCCCTTCGATCTCTTCTTCCTTCAGCTTCCTGAACTCCCCGGTCTCCAGATCCATTTCTTCCAGGACCAGGGGTCCGAAGGCGATTCTCTTCAGAAATGTGACAGGACATCCCAATGCGGCGAACATCCTCTTTACCTGATGAAACTTTCCTTCCCGCAGAATGATTCTTGCAGGATTTCCGATGTCTGTCAGTTCCGCAGGGAGACATTTTGTCCCGTCTTCCAGTAAAAGGCCCTCCGCGGTCCTCTTTGCCGCATCCTCAGGAAGAGTTCCTTCGTAGCTGACTTCATAGACTTTGTCCACATGGGAGGAAGGTGCGAGAAGCCGGTGCACCAGCGCCCCGTCGTCCGTCACCAGGATCAGTCCCTCTGTATCGATATCCAGCCGGCCGCAGGGGGCCATATTTCTCCGCTTCAAGCCCATATAGGAGATCACGGTCTCATGCCGCGGGTCCTCCGTGGCGGAAATGATGCCAGCCGGCTTGTTCAGGATCCAGTATTCGTGCTCTTCATGGCAGAGACGTTCTCCATCCAGAAAGAGTTCATCTTTCGCCGGATCCAGCTTTACTTCCGGCTTCGTGACCGGGACTCCGTTTTTTTTCAGTCTCCCGGCCCGGATCACTTTCTTTGCTTCACTCCGCGTGCAGATGCCGGAAACTGAAAGAAACCGGTCCGCTCTCATTTCTCCCATCACATCATCCTCCAGCCCGGAAGGTACATGTTTTTCAGTCTGTCGCCGTCCTGTTTCACAAAGCCCAGCGGGAATCCGTCGGTGCAGAACAGTCTCCAGCCTTTTCCCTTTTCATCCGGCGAAGAAACGGTCTCCCCCTTCAGGTACCGGATAACATCGGGATCCCCGGAAGAAAAATCAGCCGGATCTGCCCAGTCTTCCTTTTTCAGCGCCATAGCCAGCGCCTGGGAGGGGCGGAAACGCCGGTTTTTCAGCTGCCCGAGCAGAAGTCCGGTCCTCAGGTACCGGAGCCCGCGTCTCAGGCCGCCTGCGGAAGGAAGAAGGGAAATGTACTCTCCCTGCTGCAGTATGTTTGCCGGATCCGGCTTCCAGCTGACTTTCTCAAAAAAGTCCTCCATGTCTCCCAAAAGAGAGACGGCGTCTTTCCTTTCGTTCCTGTCTGTACCGGAACCGGCGGAGGGGGTGCCAGTTTTTTTAAGGCGTGCCACAAAGTGTCCTTCCGCTTCGGCTTTATGCGGAAACAGACGTACTGTTCCTGGAAGCAGGGAAGAGGAAACAAATCCTTCCCTCATCGGTACAGGATCCAGAACAAAATCCGGATGGCCCTCCAGGAACGCGATGATCTGGTTTTCGTCTTCATTCGGGTTGTAAGTGCAGGTGGAATAAAGAAGAGTTCCTCCCGGCTTCAGCATCTCAGCCGCGTCCGAAAGAAGTATTTTCTGGACGGGACAATAGAAATCCTTCCCGTGCTCTACCCAGGCCTTGATGACTGCCGGGTGTTTCCGGAACATGCCTTCCCCGGAACAGGGAGCATCCACGAGAATGCGGTCAAAATACAGAGGGAACTCCCGCCTCAGGGCTGTAGAATCCTCACAGCATACATAAGCGTTTCTGATCCCCATCAGTTCGATGTTCTTCAGCAGCGCTTTTGCCCTGGAACTGCTGAGATCGTTGGCGTAAAGAATGCCTTCTCCCTTCAGATCCGCACCGATCTGTGTAGTCTTGCCTCCTGGAGCGGCACAGAGATCCAGCACACGTTCCCCGGGCCTGGTACCGAGCAGTGCCGCGCTGGACATGGCGGAAGGCTCCTGGATATAGTACAGTCCGGCATAATAATACGGATGCTTTGTGCACCTGCTTTCCTCCGGAAGATAAAACCCGTTTTCCGTCCACGGCACTCTCCGAAGGTCTCCAAAGGTACGGCTTATATACTCCGGCTCCGTTTTCATAGTATTGACGCGGAGCCCGGACAAGGGCCGTTCTGCCAGGGAGTTAAGAAATACTTCGTATTCTTCGCCAAGCAATTGTTCCATGCCTAGAAGAAATTCTTCCGGCAGCTTCAGTGTCTGCAAAAGTTTACTCCTCCAAAAAGTTCCAAAAAGTTAACTCTTCCAAAAAAAAACTGCCGCACCAAGCAAAGATGCTTTGTACAGCAGCCGCTGCGTGAATTAAAGATGTTTTTACTGCGGAATGTCGATCCCGTCGTCCTTCGGCATTCCCTGGGCCAGCTCTTTCCGGTTGTTGGAAACAATGTCAAGGCTGGACTGAAGATCTGCCTGCAGTGCGTCATATCTGGACTTGGAGCCGTCCAGCGTGTGGCTGATGATCGTCTGCAGAGAACGGAGCATATCGTCCGTATAGCGGATCGCTCCAAGGCGGATGCTGTCAGCTTCCTGGGCCGCGCTGTCAACGATACCCTGGGCCTGGATCCTTGCATCCTCCGTCAGACGGTTCGCCGTGGCATAGGCCTTCTGCATGATGGCATGCTCATCCACCATTTTTTCAGTCTCTTCGTTTGCTTTCGCGATCAGATCGTCCGCGCGGGTCTTGGCGTCTGTAAGAATGGCGCTCTGGTTGCTGATGATCTTCTGGCACTGGGACACTTCGTCCGGGATCGCCATGCGGAGATCCACCAGCATCTCGCTGAGTTCTTCCTTGGGAACGATGATCTTGGAACTGGAAAGCGGATAAAACTTGCAGCTCTCAATAAACTCTTCGATCTCACCGATGATCTGTTCAATTCTGTTCATTCTTGTATACTCCTTTCGCGCATCTTATGTTTGATCCTCTGCGCGACACGACAGTCCACAAATGCGCTGATATCCCCGTTATATCTGGCGATCTCCTTGACGATGCTGGAGCTGAGATAGGAATATTTCAGGTTCGTGGTAGGAAATACCGTGTCTATATCCGACGCGACCACCCTGTTCGTCTGAGCGATCTGAAGTTCGTATTCGAAATCCGTCACGGCGCGGAGGCCGCGGACGATAAAATGTGCGTTTCTCAGATGGCAGTAGTCGATGGTAAGTCCGTCAAAAGTCTCTACAGTACAGTTCGATATACCTTCAGTGACCTCTTCCAACATTTTAACACGTTCCTCTGTCGTGAACAACGGAGATTTGGCACTGTTCTTCAGTACTGCGATGATCAGATGGTCGAACATCTTGGACGCTCTCTGAATAATATCCAGATGGCCTTTAGTGACGGGGTCGAAGCTGCCTGGGTACACTGCTGTCGTCATTGGAGCCCCTTTCTGAGAAAGATATGTTTGTTTGTCTTGTATTCCTTGTTCTTCACGAGGTGCCAGCCCATCTCTTCAAAATGAGATACGTCGGCATCTCGTTTCATTTCTATGATGACCAATGTGTCTTCATCCGCCAGGCTGGTCTCTTTCAGAATGCTGAGGGCTCTGTCCTCCAGTCCTTGATCATAGGGAGGGTCAAGAAAAATGATGTCAAAGGGCTTTTTCCTGACCGTGGCGATCCTCTGCAGCGCCGCCAGGGCATCTCCGCTGATCACCTCTGCGAGATCCCTGAGATGGGTATGCACGAGGTTCTCTTCGATGACCTTCACCGCCTTCGGATTCTTCTCGACGATTGTTGCGTGCATCGCCCCTCTGGAAAGAGCTTCGATGGCGATACCGCCGCTTCCGCCAAAAAGATCCAGAAAATTAGAACCGGGCACATACCCCTGGATCATATTGAACAGGGTCTCCTTGATACGGTCTGTCGTAGGCCTGGTCTCTTCGCCCGGGATCGTTTTCAGAAGGAGACGCCGGGCACTACCTGCAATGACTCTCATAATGACTCCTTTCAGGCGCCGGGACCGGCCGGAATGTTTTCAGGAGAAGGCTGTACTGCTCCCGGTCCGGCTTCCTGCGGTGAGGAAACGTCCGAAGGAACAGGCTGGACAATGGCAGGAGAAGGAGCATCCTGGGCAGGGGCAGGCGCTGTGGTCTCCTGGACGGGAGCAGGCGCCGGGGTCTCCTGGACGGGAGCGGGTGCCGGAGTCTCCTGGACGGGGGCGGGTGCCGGAGTCTCCTGGACGGGGGCGGGCGCTGCCGCGCCGGGACCGGCCGCCGTGGTTTCCTGCTGTGCGGGAGCAGGCGCTGCCGGAATCACCGCGCCGGGGCCCTGCACTTCCGGTGCCGCAGGAGATGTTTCTGCTGCTGCTGTTTCTGCAGCTGTGGTCTCCGCTGCGGCAGTCGTCTCTGCTGCTGCAGTCTCCTGTACTGCCGGTGTTGTCTGAGAGGATCCTGTGCCTCCCAGAGAATAAATGATGACCGGTGTGCCGGCATCGATATTTTCGTAGATAGATTTTGCAGCGCTGAAAGGAAGATTCACACAGCCGTGGGATCCGTTCGTCATATAGATCTTGCCGCCGAAAGAACCTCTCCAGCTGGCATCGTGAAGGCCTTCGCCGCTGTTGAAAGGCATCCAGTAGTTGACCTTGGTGGAGTAACCCTGGCCTTTCAGAGTAGCGTTTCTCTGCTTGTAAGCGATGGGATAGATCCCCGGGTGCGTGATGGTGCCTTTGGAGACGTTCCCGGAGACAAAGTCGCTGGAAACGATCTGCTTGCCGTTCTTATAATAATAAAGGTGCTGGGCAGTCAGATTCACTTCCACGTATGTATCTCCATAGTCCCGGTCACCGTAAGACGCCGCGGTCCTTGTAAAGGACGGCGTCCGGTCTATAGTCTCGCCGCTGGCCAGAGTGGAAAGGATCCAGTCGGTCTCCTCTTTCTGGTTGACCTTCCATCCGTAATATCCGTTTTTGATCGTGATGTCCTGGTCCCAGGAAGTGTGGAAAGGCTTCGCTTTGTTCCAGGTATCATATCTGGAGGCGAGATTTTTTACATACTCACTTGCCTTGGCCTCATCCACTGAGATCTGGTCTCCTCCTTCACTGAGGGTCAGCCAGTCGCGGATCACAGATCCGTCCAGGACGATCCCGCCGTAATCATAATTCACGACAGTCCGTGAATAACGGTTCAGTGACTCGCAGGATGCGTTCAGCACAGGGTCGTCCTTCCGGATATTCGGGACATCATAGATGCCTTCCTGATCCAGATCCAGCTCAGGCCTCAACTCACAGATGGCGGTGCGAAGCAGTTCTTTTGCCTTCGCCGCATCCAGCTTTGTTCCCTCCTGTTCCGGGACCACTTCATAGCCCGTGCCGGGAATGAAGTCAGAGATCCTGGCATCTTCCGGAGCGCGGAAGGAACTCTCCTGAAGACAGACGATCCCGCCGGTCAGTATGTCGAAAGCATCCGGATCCACTTTCCCCATGGCTGCGATCACATAGTCTTCCTGTCCAGAGACATGAAGTCCCCAGAGGTAAGGATTCTGTGCCGCGATCAGATTGTCAAAGGTCTCATCAAAAACATATTCGAGTCCGCTTTCCTCCGCAGTAATCAGGTCATCTTCCTGTTCTCTGGCTTTCAGCGTCAAAGTATAACTTCGTACGCTCTCGTTCATCCGCGCCTTGGCGCTGTCGGAAGTCAGTCCGGAAACATCGACCCCGTTGACCGAAGTGTTCGGGAAAAAGGCCGTCTTATAGGTTTGTGCCCGAAAAGCATAAGCTCCTGCTCCGATCAAAAGCAGCACGCCCAGGACACAGGCGGCTTTTTTCCCCGCCCCGCCTTTCCGTCTGCGGGCCCTGGAGCGGTAGATCCGGTCATCTTCCTCCTCAAGCTCTTCCTGAACAGATGCTTTTTCCTCAGGCTCCTCCTGAACAGGAGCTTCTTCCTCAGGCTCCTCCTGAACAGAGGCCTCTTCTTCCGCTTCTTCCCGGGAAGGAGCTTCTTCCTTCTGTTCTTCCTGATTCTTTACTTCCATATCATTATCTTTTGTTCCTGATTCTTTCATACCCTGATTCTTTCATATAAATAAGAAACAAAGTGCCGGCTGCCTGCCTCAGAGGATCACATCCGGCAGCTGACCTTCACTGTTATGCAGAACCGCACCGCTTTCCAGTACGTCTTTTGCTGTCTTCAACACTAAATAATCATTATATATGTTACCTAAAGCAAAAGTCAACTCTCCGCTCTGGTTCAGCCCGAACAGATCTCCCGGACCTCTCATTTTGAGGTCCGCCGCAGCGATCTCAAAGCCGTCATTCGACTTTTTCAGGACCTGAAGACGTTCGTTTTCTGTCCCGCTGTTCTTTCCCTGGACAAAGATGCAGTAAGACTGGGCATCTCCTCTTCCCACACGTCCCCGCAGCTGGTGAAGAGAGGCCAGCCCGAAGCGCTCCGCGTTTTCGATCATCATGACTGTCGCGTTCGGAACGTCGACACCCACCTCCACGACGGTGGTGGACACCAGGATATCCGTATCTCCGGACACAAACCGCTCCATTACAGCCTGCTTCTCTGCTTCCTTCATCCGCCCGTGCAGAATAGATACGGAAGCAGTTCCGCGGAACATTTCCTCTACCTTCGCCCCGTAGTCTGTGACATTTTCTTCATCGCACAGTTCACTTTCCTCCACCAGCGGACAGATGATGTAGGCCTGGTGCCCCGCTTCTATTTCTTTTTTGATATGCAGAAAGGCCTTCGGCCTGTCCTGTTTCCGGATCACAGCATTTTTTACCGGAAGTCTTCCGGCAGGTTTTGTCTCAATGGTGGAAATATCCAGATCTCCGTACAGGATCACTGCCAGCGTCCTGGGAATGGGGGTGGCGCTCATCACAAGCCGGTGCGGGTGGTCCCCTTTATCCGCGAGGGCCCCTCTCTGGGACACGCCGAAGCGGTGCTGCTCATCGGACACAGCAAGGGCAAGAGCAGCATATTCCACGTCGTCCTGGATCAGGGCATGGGTGCCGATGATAATATCCGCCTCGTGATTCCGTATTTTCTCCCTTGCCGCCTTTTTCTCAGAGGCTTTCATGGAGCCGGTAAGGAGAAGCAGCTTCGGCGGATCCGGCATATTCCGGAAAAAACCGCTGATCGTTTCAAAGTGCTGCTTCGCCAGGACTTCTGTAGGCGCCATCACAGCACTTTGAAAACCGTTGCGGTATGCAGTGTAGACAGCTGTCAGGGCGACTGCTGTTTTTCCTGACCCCACGTCTCCCTGGACCAGCCGGTTCATGACACGGCCCGAAGAAAGATCGGCTGCGATCTCCGCGGCAGCTTTTTCCTGGGCCTCCGTCAGCCGGAAAGGAAGAAGTTCCCGGATCTCCCGCTGGGGTTCTTCCGTCCGAAGAACATAGGGCGACCGGAGGGCGGCATTCTTTTCTTTCAACTCACGCACATGGTAAAGGAAATGATAGAATTCATCAAACACAATGCGCTTTCTCGCCTCTGTAAAGACTGTCATATCATCCGGATCGTGAATGGACCTGGAGGCCCTGTCCAGTTCCATCAGCCCATACTGAGACCGGACTGTTTCCGGGAGCCAGTCCGTTACTTCCGGCGCTGTTTCCAGCGCCTGGCGGATCAGTTTTGTCATGGTGCGGTTTGAGAGACCCTCGGTCAATGCATATACCGGCACCGGACGTCCGATCATGCCGCGGTATTCTTCCTCGGAAAAGATACGGGGCTGTTCCATTTCAAAGCTCCGGCCTTTCAGGACAGTCTTTCCTAGAAAAACGCGGAACATGCCTTCCCGCAGCGATTTTTTTAAATAAGGCATATTGTACCAGACGGTTTTCAGCCGTCCTGTTCCGTCAGAAAGGGTACCTCGGACCGCCTGGAACCTGCCCCGCTTCAGCACCGTAAGGGGAGCCTCCGGGGCGGCCAGTACCGCACAGACTCCTTCCTCCCGGATGTCTCCTGCGGAAACCAGGTCCGGAAAACGGTCAAAACGGCTTGGATAGTGGCGGACCAGGTCCCCTGCCGTCCGTATCTCCAGTTTCTCCAGCAGCTCCGCTGTTTTCGGGCCCACGCCCTTAAGAGAGGTCACCGGCACATCCTGCAAGCGTAAAACATCTCCTTCCCTTATAAAGAACGGACCGTTCTCCTGAAGGAAAACAGTCCGTTCTGCAGTCTTTCCCTGCAATTCCAGCGGTTCATTCCGCCGAGATAAAGTAATAGTACACCGGCTGCCCGCCGTAATTCAGCTCCACTTCCGCATCGGGGAAACGTTCCCTGACTGCTTCCTGAACTTCTTCCGCTTCTTCACTGCTGACATTCTCTCCGTAATACAGGGTAATGAGTTCAGTGTCCTCGCTGGAGATCTCGCCGATCGCATCCAGTACAGTCTGTGCGACAGTCTTCCCTATCGTCAGCATACCGTAATCACCGATGGCCATGATATCGCCCTCATGGATCTCAAAGCCGTCGATGTGGGTATCCCGGACTGCATAGGTGATCTCAGCAGTCTTCAGGGCATGACAGGCATCCGTCATAGCTTCCAGATTTTCTTCCGGAGAGCATTCCGGCATGAAGCTTACCATAGCGGTAATTCCCTGGGGGATGTTCTTGGTCGGAACGACCACGACCCTCTTCTCTTCCGTCAGTTCGGCCGCCTGGGAAGCCGCCAGAATAATGTTGGAATTGTTCGGAAGAACATAGACGGTATCCGCGTTGACCTTGCCGATGGCGTTCAGGATATCCTCTGTGCTGGGATTCATGGTCTGTCCGCCTTCGATAACTGTATCCACGCCGATCTCGAGGAAGATGTTCCCGAGTCCGCTTCCTGCGGAGACACTGATAAAACCGTAATCCTTCCTTTCGGCGGATGCGGTCTGTTCCGCTTCTTTTTTCTTTTTTTCTTCTGCCGCGATACGGGACGCGTCCTTGATCAGACGTTCATTGTGTTCCTCCCGCATATTATCGATCTTCATGCGGGAAAGCTGACCGTAGGAAAGTCCCTTCTGGATCGCCAGGCCGGGATCATTGGTATGCACATGAACCTTCACGAATTCATCTGATGCCACGCACACGATAGAATCGCCGATGGATTCCAGGAAGCTCTTGAATTTGGTCTCTTCTTCCTCCGGCAGGGGAGCTTCCAGAAGCACGATAAATTCGGTGCAGTAACCGAACTTGATATCGGAAGTATCCAGTGCGGAAGTGTCCACTGTCACATGCGATTCGCCGGAAGATGAGGAAACGTTCTCTTTCAGGGTCACGTCGCTCTCCCCGGTGATGCCCTTCAGCGCACCCTTGATGACTACCATGAGGCCCTGGCCGCCGGAATCAACTACGCCGGCCTGCTTCAGAACCGGAAGAAGATCCGGTGTTTTCTGGAGCATTTCGTCTCCTGCACGGATCACTGCTTCCGCGAACACAAGGACATCCGTCTCTTTATCCGCCAGCTCCGCAGCTTTCTCACTCATGGCGCGCGCCACCGTGAGGATAGTTCCCTCCTTCGGCTTCATGACAGCCTTGTAGGCTGTCTCTGTTGCCCGTTCCATCGCAGCGGCGATCTGTTTCACGCCGATCACTCCACTGCTGTCCAGTTCCCTGGTCAGTCCCCGGAGCAGCTGGGAAAGAATGACGCCGGAGTTGCCCCGGGCCCCGCGCAGAGATCCTGAAGAGATCGCCTTGCAGAGAGCGTGCATATCCGGGGTCTCGAGATCCGCGACTTCCCTTGCCGCTGTCATGATAGTAAGTGTCATATTCGTTCCGGTATCCCCGTCAGGGACCGGAAACACGTTCAGCTCGTTGATCCATTCTTTCTTTGACTCCAGCTCATTCGCTGCGGCCAGGAAAGCTCTGCGGACCATCGAAGCATCGATCTGCTGAATATCCAAAATAACTTCCTCCTGCCGTCAGTCTATGGGTCTGACGCCTTCTACATAGATTTTTATTTTTTCGATTTCCATTCCGGAAAATGCTCCAACCTTATATTTAACGTTTTCGATCAGATTGTCAGCCACGGTCTGAATATTGACACCGTAAGCGACGATCAGATGAAACGACAGCTGAAGCTTGTTCTCCGGCGTGATCACAACAGAGATACCCTTGCTCAGGCTCTCCCTCTTCAGGATCTTGACCAGACCGTCAGTGACGCTGATCGCTGCCATGCCGACAACTCCGAAGCACTCAACAGCAACAGAGCCGGCATAAGTAGCTATGACATCCGGCTTCACTTCGATCTGTCCCATTCCGTTGTCCAGTCGTCCTTTGACCATGTATTTTGTCCTTTCTGATTTCTCAGTATTATGAATCCATTCTTTGGGATGAAGCAAGTATAACTGATTTTAAGCAAAAATAAAAGAAGGAATAATAAGTGCTTGCAAAAGAAATGTGTTTTTGATAGAATGTTCACGTTATGGAGTCCTGAAAGGGCCCCACTATGGAAGATAGGAGGTGTTAATCATGGCAAGGTGTGCAATTTGTGACAAGGCAGCTCACTTCGGAAACAATGTGAGCCATTCTCATAGAAGAACGAACCACATCTGGAAGGCGAATGTCAAGTCTGTCAGAGTGAAAACAGAAAGCGGCGTGCATAAGATGTATGTCTGCACTTCCTGTCTCCGCTCCGGCAAGGTTGAAAGAGCCTGAGCAGAATCTGTTCTTTTACCTTCACACAGTATCATTGAAAAGAGTCCGGTTTTTTCCGGACTCTTTTTGTTTGCTTTAAATCGATTCTTTAAGCCTTCTCTCCCTCTTTTGCAATTCTTTTCGCGGCGGCCTTCGCTTCCGGAGAGATCTTGGACTCTGCAGTAAAACGGTTGATCACTTCGGGCACCATATCCAGAGCCTTCGTCACCGCATCCTGCCCTTTGACTGTCACCAGCTTGGTGACGCCGTTCTGGATGATCAGGACAGCGGAGGGAGACATCTTGGTATTCATTCCGCCGGCGCCGTTGTCCTTGCTGCCGGTGAAAGAACCTGCCGCCATACCGCAGGAGACATCCACAAAGGGGATGATGATGGCATCGCCGATCTGCTGCGGTTCTCCGACCACAGTCTTTGTATTGATAAAGTTGCTCATTCCCTTGAAGAGGGCTTCTGCCGTTGCAGAAAACTTATTTTCAGCCATGCTTACCTCCATCATCTTTTTTGCGGTTTTTTATCCGCTTGAATACAGTTTGAAAATCGCGGTTGAACCAGATCTGTGCGGCAGCTGCCGCAAAAGGAAACAGGCGGATGTGTCCCTTCAGGGAGAGGTCAGCGAAGAGCTCTTCCCTGTCAAATCTCGGTTCCACATGGATCCTGTCCCGGTAGACCGGATACAGGATGGCGGCGGCAGAAGTTGCCTGCCCCGTGGTAAAGGGATCGTTGAACCCGAACCGTACTTCGCCTCCGTAATCCCTGGGACAGATCTCCCTCAGAAGCCGGAACAGCTTCTTTTTCAGAAGAAGGAGAAGCCGTTTCGTACTAGTTTCATTCAGAAAGGCGATCCCTTCATCGATCTTGTCCGTAACGCCGTACACCTTATTCATGACCTTTTCGAACTTTTCATCAAGGGTCTCGGGAGTACCTGCATACTTCTTTTTCTTTTTCGGCCGGGGCGGGCTGACGGTCTCTGCTTCAGCCGCAGATGATTCCTGCGGAGCAGTGAATTCTGCGGGAATCTCCTCCGGACGTGTCTCCTGGATAGTTTCCGTCTGCTGGATAGCTTCCGTTTGCTGGAGTGACCCGGTCTGCTGGACCGTTTTTTCCGGCTGGACAGTCTCTGTGGTCACTTCTTCCGGAAATTCTTCTTCCAGAGCTTCCTCAAGTTCCGCGTCTGAATATTCTTCCTGCGCATTGTCCTCTCCGCTTTCTTTCCCTCCGGTCTTCATGGACCAGAGCTTCAGAAAACCAAGACGCGCTTCCGCGTCGATCCCGTCTTTGTAGTTCAGGGTGAACCTTACCAGCTTCAGCAGCCAGCTGACGCGGATCTCTGCCTCCGGAGCATTCTCATAAATGCCTCTGCCGCTATACCGTACCGGCACGAACAGAAGCAGCAGAAGAAGGATCAGAAGCAGGACCAGAAGGAAAAGGAGCAGGATCCCGACATATTTAAGTATGACTGGAATTACAGAAAGCATCGATATCAAAGTCTCCGTTCTTACGGTACAGATCGTCGATAATGTTCCGTGCTACTTCAAAAGCCTCATCTCTGGTCAGCGCGAGCCCGAGGATCATCGGATCCGCTTCCCGGACTTTTCTTTTCTGGAATTCGGCGCTGCGGTAGATATCCAGGATCCCGTCGGAATCCACAGCCCGCGTGATCACATAAAGGGACGGCATGGACTTTCCCGCTCTTAAGCCCTGGATGATGCTGTAACGGGACGATGCCGCCATGGGTCCGGTGTAAAGTCTCGGGAACCAGCGCATTTCAGTGTTTCTCCTCCAGTACCTGCTTGTTTTTCATCAGATAATCAAGCAGCGAAACGATGGTAAGAATGGTCATGACGGGGACCGAGATTGCCGTGAGGATCGGGAACGGCGGCTGCTTCAGATTGAGGATCAGCAGAACGATACTGATCATCTGGCTCACTGTTTTGGATTTTCCCCACATGCTTGCCGCGATCACGACGCCCTGGTCGGCGGCCACCAGACGGAATCCGCTGATGATGAACTCGCGGCTGATGATGATGATCACGACCCAGGCAGGAAGCTGTCCTAGCTGTACCAGACAGATCAGCGCGGAGCAGACCAGGAGCTTATCCGCCAGCGGATCCATAAATTTTCCGAAATTCGTGACGAGATTATACTTTCTGGCGATCTTTCCATCCAGAAGGTCCGTCAGGCTGGCGATGAGGAACAGCACCAGCGCTGTCATGCGAAGCGCAGAGACCTCACCGTTCTGAATCAGGAGCGCCGCCACAAAAAACGGCACCAGGATAATACGAAGCATTGTCAGTTTGTTCGGCAGTGTCCAAGTCATATCATTTCACCCTTCAGATCATATTCAGATGCTTCAGTCACCTTCACTTTAACGAAGGCTCCCGACATCAGTTCATAAGGCGCCGTAAAGAACAGGTAGCCGTCCACATCCGGCGCGTCCATAGAGGTTCTGCCAATATATACATCTTCTTCCGGAAGTCTTCCTTCCACGAGGACTTCCGTCACTGTACCGATCTTTTCCCGCAGTCTTTCCGCGGAGATCCTCTGCTGCAGGCGCATCAGGGCATTCCTGCGTTTCTTTTTGATCCTGGCGGGCACCTGCCCCGGGTATTTTGCTGCCGGCGTGCCCTCCTCCCTGGAGTAAGGAAATACCCCCAGGTGATCGAAACGCATTTCATCGACAAAACGGAGCAGATCTTCGTGATCCGCCTCCGTCTCTCCAGGGAACCCGCTGATCAGGGTGGTGCGCAGAGTGATATCAGGAACTGCTTCCCGCAGCCTGTTCACGATCCGCTCCAGGTCCTTTCTGGTGGTGCGCCTTCCCATAAGCTTAAGGATCCTGTCGCTGGCGTGCTGGATCGGAAGATCCAGATAGCGGCAGATCTTTTTCTCCTTTGCCATGCAGGAAATCAGGTCTTCCGTGATCTCCTCCGGATAGCAGTACAGGATGCGGATCCAGCGGATCCCGCCGATCCTGCAGAGTTTCCTGAGCAGTGTGGGGAGTTTCTTTTTCCCGTACAGGTCCACACCGTAGACGGTGGTCTCCTGGGCTACCAGGATCAGCTCCTTCACGCCCGACTCCGCAAGCCTCTTCGCCTGGTCGACCAGCACCTCCATGGGATAACTCCTGTAGTGTCCTCTCATGGAAGGGATCGCGCAGTAAGTGCAGTGCTTGTCGCAGCCTTCAGCGATCTTTAAGTATCCGGTATAGTGAAGGGCGGAAAGTTTTCTCTGTTCCGAGACCGGTGTCAGCCGGTCCGCCGGCTGGAAGATTTCCACCCGCTCTCCGTCCAGCACTTTCTGAAGGACCTCCGCAATGGCATCGTAGGCGGTAGTGCCCACCACCGCGTCTACTTCCGGGATCTCCTTCAGGATCTCCGAGCGGTAGCGTTCCGCCATGCATCCCGTCACGACGAGGGCCTTCAGTCCGCCGTCCTTTTTAAGTTCCGCCGCGTCCAGGATGGTCCGGATGCTTTCATCCTTCGCGTCGAGGATAAAACAGCAGGTGTTTATGATCACCACGTCGGCTTCTTCAGTGTCATCAGTGAAGGAAACATCCTCCCTGCTCAAAAAACCCAGCATCATCTCGGAATCCACCAGGTTCTTGTCGCAGCCGAGGGAAATCATACAGATCTTCATTCTGTGATCAGCGCTTCCTCATCCTGGCCGGCGGGAATCTCCTCCTCATCCTCGTTGACGATTTTTACTTTCCCTTTATAAAGCTCCTCGATGGCGACGGAAAGAGCCTTCTTCCCATAAGAGGGAACGGCCGCCTCCTCTCCGTTGATCAGCTGGCGGGCGCGCTTTGCCGTCGCGATCACGATGGAATAACGGCTCTGCACCACGGGCTGTTCGCCCGGCTCGACCTCGCTGTTCACAGCTTTGATGATTTCAGAATAAGACGGATGCAACATTTAATTCGGTTCCTCCTTAAGATAAGTACCTGGAAAGATCTGCGGAAAGCTGTTCGGCTGTCCGCCGGTTCAGTTCCATCCTGCAGTGCTGCACAGAGATCAGGTCATGCAGTCTTTCCACAGTCCTGTCAAGATCATCGTTGATGAGGAGATAGTCATAATCCTGCATACAGCGGCTCTCCTCTGCCGCCCTGTGCAGCCGCCCGGCGATCTGCTCCGAAGTCTCGGTGCCGCGTCCGCTGAGCCGTGCGGCAAGGGTGTCCGCGTCCGGCGGCGCGATGAAGATCAGGATTGCTTCCGGATAGGTCTCCCGTATTTTCAGGGCCCCCTGGATCTCGATCTCTAAAAGGACATCCTTCCCGAGCGTTCTCTGGCGGTCCACATACTCTCTCGGCGTCCCGTAATAATTGCCGACGTAGCAGGCGTATTCTACCAGGCCGTTTGTTCTGATCAGTTCCTCAAAACGTTCCTTCGTCACAAAAAAGTAATCCGTGCCGTCGGTCTCTCCTGCCCTTGGCTGACGTGTCGTGGCGGATACCGATAAAGCATACTCCTCCGGATAGCGCCGCAGAAGCTCTTTGACCAGCGTCCCCTTTCCCGCGCCCGAAAAGCCGGACAGGACGACCAGAAGTCCCTTTTCTGTCATTTTTACTCCCTGTGATGATGATTGCTGCCGGTTCACTCAATATTCTGGATCTGTTCCCTGATCTTTTCGATGGTAGTCTTCAGGAAAATGGCGTTGTCCGCCACAGTAAGATCCGTAGATTTGCTCAAGGTCGTATTGGCTTCGCGGTTCATCTCCTGGGCAAGGAAATCCAGCTTTCTTCCGATGGTCCCGCCGGCTTTAAGATCCTTTTCCATCGTGTCGATGTGGCTGTGGAGACGTACCATCTCCTCGTCGACGCAGATGCGGTCCGCGTAGATCGTCACCTCCTGGGCGATGCGGTTCTCATCCAGGGAGGCTTCTCCGAGAAGATCCGCCACCTTCTGGCGAAGATTTGTACGGTATTCCTGGAGGATCTCCGGGGCCTTGGTCTCGATGACAGAAAGCGCTTCCCGCATATCGGAAAGCTTCCCCAGAATATCGCTCCTGAGGTTTTCGCCTTCTCTTCTCCGCGCCTCCACAAAAGAAACGCAGGCATCCTTCAGGCCCTGCTCCAGTTCCGCCCACAGTTTATCCTCGTCGATCTCCTCGGCGTCCATGGAAAAAACGTCGGGAAAACGGGCAAGAGCAGAGACCCGGATATCGTCTTCAATGCCGAATTCCCGGCACATCTCCCTGCAGTATTCAAGGTATTTGCCTGCCAGGATGCGGTTGTATTTCAGGCCGCTCTCCCCTTTGGCATAATCCTCGTAAGTGATGTAGAGATCTACTTTTCCGCGTTCGATGTAGCTTTTCAGAAGAGAACGGATCGATGCTTCGAACCGGTTGAACAGCCGCGGCATACGGATATTCAGATCCAGGAAACGGTGGTTGACGGATTTGATCTCGACGACCAGCCTGTATTCCTCTGTAAGTGCTTCCGACCTTCCATAACCGGTCATGCTGCGGATGTGCATAATGATCCCTCCTGAAACGACCCTTAATCTAAAACATTATAGAGCATTGTGGATTTCAAGTCAAACATCTGCTTGCAAAACCTCAGCGCCGGAACTAAAATATCCTCATCGGACCGAATTCCGATCATTTCTGCTGATCTCTATTAATCCCCCGACTGAATTGCGCGCACACTCCTTTCTCGAAAGGAGTTTTTGTCATGCTGTTTAAAACCTTCGGGGCCGGCCTGTGCGGTACGGAAGGTTTTCCGGTCTGCTGTGAAGCGGATGTGGAAAACGGATTTCCCCAGATCTCATTTATCGGTTCTCTTGCCCAGTCTGTGCGGGAGTCCTCGGACAGGGTCCGCACCGCCATCGCGAACGCCGGGATCCGTCTGGAGCCCCGTCACGTCACCATCAGTCTTTCCCCCGGTGATATAAAGAAAGAAGGCTGCGCCTATGACCTGCCGGTGGCAGCGGCACTCCTGGGTGCCTACGGATACATTCCGGACACCTCCGCGGAGGGGACGCTCTTTGCCGGAGAACTGTCCCTCGGCGGGGAGGTCCTTTCTGTCAACGGCGTCATCGCCATGGTCAGCGCTGCCCGGGAAGCAGGCCTGACGCGCTGTTTTATTCCCAAAGGCAATCTCCGGGAAGGCAGCGTCGTGGAGGGGATCTCCTGTTACGGTGTATCGTCCCTTCCGGAGCTTCTGGAGTATCTGACTGGGGAGCGGCCCCTACCCGCGCCGGCGATCTATAAAGAACCTTCAGAAAAACAGCCCCCGGCCCAGGGCTTTTCAGGTATCTGCGGACAGGAGCTTGCCAAACGGGCCACGCTTCTCGCTGCCGGCGGACGCCACAATATCCTGTATATCGGCCCCGCCGGGACAGGGAAGACCATGCTCGCCTCCAGGCTTCCCTCCATTCTTCCGGGAATGACCACGGAGGAACGTCTGGAACTGACGCGGATCTACAGCATCTCCGGTCTTCTGGACCCGGAGGAACCTTTTATCCGACGCCGTCCATTTCGCAGCCCTCATCACACCATTACGCCCCAGGCCCTTTCCGGCGGCGGCAGGATCCCTGTCCCCGGAGAAGTTTCCCTGGCGGATCACGGGATACTTTTTCTCGATGAACTCCCCGAATTTAAAGCTGGCGCCTTGGATATCCTGCGGCAGCCACTGGAAGAAAAAAAGATTCATATTTCAAGAGTGTCCGGTGCGGTGACCTTTCCCGCCTCCTTCCAGCTGGTCTGTGCAATGAATCCCTGCAGGTGCGGGTTCTGGCCTGACCGGGAGCGCTGCCGCTGCAATGAGCTGCAAGTCCGCGCCTACATCAGCCGGATCTCCAAGCCTCTGCTGGACCGGATCGATCTCTGTGTCGAGACAGTTCCTGTCGCCTTCGGAGATCTCAACCGTAAACAGGAGGAAGAAAGCTGCCTGAAGCTTGTCGAAGAGGTGGAGCGGGTCCGGCAGATCCAGGCGGACCGATTCCGGAGCAGCGGGATCCGTTTCAACAGCGAGATGAATACCGGTCAGATCGAAGCTTTCTGCCCGCTGCCGGAGGCGGAAAGGACCTTCCTTCAGTCCGTCTATGAAAAAAGCGGCATGTCCGCCAGGGCTCTGCACAAGATCCTGCGGGTCGCGAGGACTGCCGCGGATTTTGCGGGGGCTCCGGACATCCGCCACCAGGATCTCTGCGAGGCTATCGCTTTCCGCTCCCTTGAGAACAAGTACTGGAATGCCGCGCCGGAAGCGGCGCGGATCAGGAGAAAATACCATGACAGACAGAAAAAGAATTGAAGAACTGAAACGAAACCTGGAACAGGAAAGCACTCTCCTCCGGGCCCATGTCGCCTGCCTCGGAGGCATGGGCCGGGAAAAGGTCCGGGAAATGCTTCGCACCCCGGAAGACTGGCTGGAGGATCCGGAGGATGCTTTTTCAAAGGCCCGGTTATTTCTTTCCGGGCTTTCAGAACAGGACATCCGCTTCCTTACGCCGGAACATCCGGACTGGCCTGCCCGTTTTGCAGCGCTCAACGATCCGCCGGAATGGCTGTTTGTCAGAGGAGAGCTTCCGCCTGAGGAAAAACCTTCCGCAGCGGTGATCGGGAGCAGGAACGCGTCGTCCTACGGTCTCAGAATGGCGGAATATCTTTCAGAAGAACTTGGAAGGCACGGGGTATCTGTGATCAGCGGCCTTGCGGCGGGGATCGACTGCGCGGCCCAGACGGCAGCCGTGACCGCCGGCGGCCGTTCCTACGGCGTGCTTGGCTGCGGTGTGAATATCTGTTATCCCGCAGATAACTATGAATTGTTCCGGGGACTTTCAGAAAAAGGCCAGGGCGGGATCCTCAGCGAATATCCGCCGGATACTCCGCCGTTAAAAATGAATTTTCCAGACCGGAACCGCCTGATCGCAGCCTTGGGCGATGTTCTGGTGGTCATCGAATCCAGAGGGCCCCGTTCCGGGACTCAGATCACTGTGGGACAGGCGTTGGATCAGGGGAAAACGGTCTTTGCGGTACCGGGCCGCATCACGGATCCCTTAAGCCGCGGCTGCAACGAACTGATCCGGGACGGCGCCTCCATATTGACTTCTGCTGCTGATCTTCTGGAATACATCGGTCTGGAAACAACGAGGCACATGCCGGACCTGAGAAAAAGCACAAAGAAACTCAAGCCGGAGGAACGGCGCATTCTGAAACTGCTTAACGAAAAGCCCGGTTTCCCGGACGCTGTCATCCGGGAAACAGGACTTCCTGCAGATCGAGTCATGATGATACTTCTGGATCTGGAGCTGAACGGCCTGG
>JAFSYO010000163.1 GCA_017449925.1 Stomatobaculum sp. | reverse complement strand
CGCCATCAATTACGGGGGCAGGGACGAGATCGCCCGGGCCGTCAGGAGAATGATGCGCTCCTATGCGGAGCAGCCCTTTGATATCGACGAAACGGTGACGGAACAGTTCGTGGCGGACCATCTGGATACCGCCGGGATCCCTGATCCGGATCTTCTGATCCGCACCAGCGGGGAACTGCGCATCTCCAACTTTCGTCCGTGGCAGATCGCCTACAGTGAGATCTACGTCACAGATCTTCTCTGGCCGGACTTCAGCATGACATCGCTGGAGGACGCGATCCTGGCTTATAACGGGAGAGAACGGCGTTTCGGAGGCAGAAAGGCATAAACTATGGACCGTCTTCTGGAAATACTGAAAAGCAGGAAATTCCAGACCAGGCTGATCAGCGGGATCGCTCTGGTCTTTCTTGCGGTCCTGGTGATCATGCGCGGCGGAATACTTTTGTTCCTGACGATGATGGCGATCTCCATGGTCGGCCTTTTTGAGCTCTACCGGGTGGTCAATGTGGAGAAGGAGCCCATCGGCTTTATCGGATACGCCGGAGGCGCGGCCTATTACGCCCTTCTGTGGTTCCGCGGAGGCACCTACGGTCTTCCTGTGCTGATCGGCGTTATGATGGCGCTGATGGCGGTGTTCGTCATCACCTATCCGCGCTACCGCACAGAACAGGTCACCGTCGGTCTTTTCGGGATCCTGTACACCGTGGTGATGTTCTCCTATGTGTATAAGGTCCGCATCATGAACGACGGGAAATACCTGGTATGGCTGATCTTTCTTTCCAGCTGGGGCTGCGATACCTGCGCTTACGTTGTGGGAATGCTGATCGGAAAACACCACTTCGCGCCGGTCCTTAGCCCGAAAAAGACCCTGGAGGGCTGTATCGGCGGCGCTGTGGGGGCGGGGCTCCTGGGCGCGCTCTACGGCGCGGTGGTGGGAGAAGCCGTGGAAGAGATAATTAATCCCTGCCTCGCGTTTTTCATCGCATGCTTCGTCGGGGCGCTGATCTCCCAGGTGGGAGATCTGGCTGCTTCAGCCATCAAGCGGGACCACGATGTCAAGGATTACGGAGATATCATTCCAGGACACGGAGGTGTGCTGGACAGGTTCGACAGCATGCTCTTTACCGCGCCGGCCATCTGCTTCGCGCTGTTTCTTTATAACCTTTTGTAACCTTATTCTGCAGAGGATTCTTCTATGAAAAAAATAGCTGTTCTCGGTTCCACCGGATCCATCGGGACGCAGACTCTGGAAATCGTCCGGGCAAACGGGGATATCCGCGTGGAATCTGTCGCGGCAGGTTCCAACATTAAACTTCTTGAAGCCCAGATCAGAGAGTTCCAGCCGCGTATCGCCGCGGTGTGGAACGAAGAAAAGGCAAAAGAGCTTTCCGTCCGTGTCGCGGATACCCGTACGAAGGTGCTTGCGGGCAAGGAAGGCATCATTGAAGCTGCCACAGTTGAGAAGGCAGATACGGTGGTGACCGGCATTGTCGGTATGATCGGCATCGAGCCGACCATCGCCGCTATCCAGTGCGGCAAGGATATCGCCCTGGCGAATAAGGAGACTTTGGTCTGCGCAGGGCACCTGATCATGCCTCTGGCGAAGCGCTGTGACGTCCGCATCCTTCCGGTGGATTCAGAGCATTCCGCGATTTTTCAGAGCCTTCGCGGCAACAAGAAGAACCGCATCGCGAAGATCCTTTTAACGGCTTCCGGCGGCCCGTTCCGGAACTACAGCGCTGCAAAGCTGAAGAAAGTGACGCTGGAGGACGCCCTGAAGCATCCGAACTGGAGCATGGGAAAGAAGGTCACCATCGATTCCTCCACCATGGTGAACAAAGGGCTGGAGGTCATGGAGGCTCACTGGCTCTTCGACGTGGACTATGATGACATCCAGGTGGTGATCCAGCCCCAGAGCATCATCCACTCCATGGTGGAGTATGAGGACGGGGCAGTGATCGCGCAGCTCGGTGTTCCGGACATGAAACTTCCCATCCAGTACGCGCTTTATTATCCGAAGCGGAGGTTCCTCGGCGGCGGAAGACTGGATTTTGCGGCTATGAAAAGCATTGAGATCGCAGCGCCGGACCTGAAGAAATTCCCGGGACTTGCGCTGGCCTACAAAGCCGGGAAGACCGGCGGCAGCATGCCCACAGTTTTCAACGCGGCGAACGAAGCGGCCGTCAGGGCGTTTCTGGACAAGAAGATCGGATGGGCCGATATCGCCAAAATGATCGGTTCCGCCATGGAGCGGCACGAAAAGGTGGGACTCCTTTCCGAACCTCAGGTGGAGGATATCCTGGCCATCCGCAGAACGACAGAGGAGTGGCTGGCAGAAAGATTTAAGGTATGAACATTATCATTGCACTGATCGTCTTTGAACTCCTGGTGGTGTTCCATGAGTTCGGACATTTTATTGCGGCCCGCGCCTGCGGCGTCAAAGTCGTGGAATTCTCCGTGGGCATGGGTCCGAAGATCTGTTCCGCAAAGAGAAAGGAAACGATGTTTTCCCTGCGCGCTCTTCCCATCGGCGGCTCCTGCAGCATGGTGGGAGAAGATGACGAAGACGAGGCCGATGTGGAGGGCAGCCTTGCCTCCCGCCCGGTCTGGCAGAGGATGCTGGTGCTTTTCGCGGGTCCTTTCTTCAACTTTATCCTGGCCTTCCTTCTGGCGGGATTCATCCTGTCCCAGGCAGGTGTGGATCACTGCGTCCTGACGGATGTGACCCCCGGCTTCCCGGCGGAAGAGGCGGGACTTCAGGCGGGTGACGAGGTCATTGGCCTGAACCGGAATAAGGTGGTCTTCTTCCGGGACCTTCAGACCTGGCTTTATTTTCACAAGGATGAACCGGTGGACGTCAAAGTGCGCCGGACCGAAGGAGAGGCTCCGAAGGAGCTTACGTTCCATCTCACTCCGAAGTATGACACGGAACAGGATCGTTATATGATCGGCATTATCTGCAGCGGCCGGAGAGATCCGGTGGAGGGAGCAGGACAGCTCCTGTATTATTCGCTGCAGGAGGTCCGGTTCAATGTCACCTCGGTCATCACCGGCCTCAGCATGATGATCCGGGGCAAGATCTCGCCGGACAATATCACCGGTCCGGTGGGCATCGTGGAAAGCATCGGGGAAACGGTGGAGGAGACGAAGGAATACGGCTTCTTTACTGTGCTTTTGAATCTGATGAACGTCGGGCTGCTGCTCAGCGCGAACCTCGGCGTCATGAATCTCCTTCCGCTGCCCGCCCTGGACGGCGGCAGACTTCTGTTCTGTTTTGTGGAACTGATCTTCAGAAGGCCGGTGAACCGTTCCCTGGAGGGCGCGGTCCATTTTGCGGGGTTCGTGCTTCTGATGGCGCTGATGGCGGTGATCATGATGCATGATATCGGGAGGATCTTTTTCTAAATCTATGGCTTACAGAGATCATACGAAGATAGTTAAGATTGGAGACAGGGAGATCGGCGGCGGAAATCCGGTGCTGATCCAGTCCATGTGCAGCACAAAGACCGAGGACGCCGCTGCGACCATTGCCCAGATCAAGGAACTGGAAGCGGAGGGGTGCGACATTATCCGCGTCGCCGTTCCCACCATGGAGGCGGCCCAGGCGATCCGGGAGATCCGGAAGGGGATCTCCATTCCGTTGGTGGCGGATATTCACTTTGACTACCGGCTTGCCATCGCGGCCATGGAAAACGGGGCGGACAAGATCCGCATCAACCCCGGCAATATCGGCAGCGAGGAGCGGATCCGGGCAGTGGTGGAGTGCGCGAAGGAGCGCAGCATTCCGATCCGCGTCGGCGTGAATTCCGGTTCCCTGGAGAAGGAACTGGTGGAGAAGTACGGCGGCGTGACGGCGGAGGGACTGGTGGAATCCGCTCTGGACAAGGTCCGCATCATCGAGCGCTTCGGCTACGACAAGCTTGTGATCAGCATCAAGTCCTCGGACGTGGGAATGTGCATCCGGGCCCATGAGCTGATCGCGGAACAGACTGACCATCCGCTTCACGTGGGGATCACGGAAGCCGGGACCGTGAAGCGCGGCACCATCAAGTCTTCAGTGGGCCTCGGCATCATTCTGTACGAAGGGATCGGCGATACTGTGCGAGTATCTTTGACCGGGGATCCGGCGGAAGAAGTGCGGTGCGCGAAGCAGATCTTAAAAACACTGGGACTCAGAAAGGGCGGGATCGAGCTGGTTTCCTGTCCTACCTGCGGCCGGACACAGATCGATCTGATCGGTCTCGCGGAGCAGGCGGAGAAACTGGTGGCCTCCTATGACGACCTGGATCTTACTGTGGCAGTGATGGGCTGCGTGGTGAACGGACCCGGTGAAGCAAAGGAAGCGGACTTCGGCATCGCCGGAGGAAAGGGAACGGGTCTTCTGATCCGGAAGGGTGAAGTGATACGGACCCTGCCGGAAGAGGAACTTCTTCCCGCACTGAAGGAAGAACTGGAACGGGCCCGGAAGGAGCGGCAATGAAACGCTTTCAGGAAGTATTTCCCCAGTTCCAGGCAGAGGGCCATCTTTCCGCCCTGGCGGATCTTTTACAGGTGGAGCGGGTCATCGTGGCAGATGATTATTCCAGCCTGACCATCTACGTAGAGTGCCCCCGGCTCGTGCAGAGCAGCATGTTCCGGGAACTGGAGCAGGGGATTAGGAATCAGCTTTTCCCCAACAAAAATCTGCAAGTTTATATACGGGAACATTTCGCGCTCTCCGGCAGCTTCACGCCGGAGACTCTTTTTGCTGCGTACAAAGAGAGTATTATCTCTGAACTTCAGCGCCGGAACCTGATCGCCTGCCGCATTCTTCAGCGGGGGGAGATCATCTTCCCCGAACCGAATGTCATGGAGATTCCGGTGGAGGATATGCCTCTCAACCGGAAGGCCCTGGAGGAGCTGAAAAAGTTCCTTTCTGAGGAAATCTTCCGCGATAGGTGCAGGACGAATGTCACCATCCGCACCAGGTTCGTGCCTTTTGTGCTGCCCGAAAAGAGCGAAGAGCCGGTATTCGAGGCGGCGCCGGGACGGGAAAAGACCGAACCGGACGAAAGCTTCATGATCGATCCTGCGGATCCGAAAGCCTCCGGGGGAAAGGAAGACGAAAAGAAAACAGACGGAGCGGCCCCGAAAGCTGCCGGAACGGCATCCAGGAAAGGCAAAACAACGCAAGGCGGCAGAAAGGGCAGAGTGCCCGGAAATAAATGGTCCGGGCAGAAGAACGGGTGGACCACTAAAAAACGTCCGGAAAATCCTGATGTCCTGTACGGAAGAGACTTTGACGACCAGTTCATAGCTATCAAAGACATTGTGAGTGTCATGGGAGAAGTGACGGTCCGGGGCCAGATCTTCGGATCGGACGTCCGTTTTATGGAAAAGACCCAGAGCACTTTGTTTGTTTTCTCTCTGACAGATTTTACCGATTCCATTATGGTGAAACTCTTTTTCAGGGGAGAAGGAGAGGAGCTGGACCAGTTCAAATCGGTCATCAAGGACGGAAACTTTATCCGACTCAGGGGAATGACGAATATTGATCCCCGGGACGGAGAGCTGACCATCGGGTCGGTGCGGGGTATCCGGAAATGCGAACCTTTTACGAGGAACGAACGGAGCGACAAAGCTCCCGTAAAGCGGGTGGAGCTGCACTGCCACACCAAGATGAGCGATCTTGACGCCGTCACCTCCGCGAAGGATCTGATCAAACAGGCAAAAAAATGGGGGATGGAGGCCATCGCCATCACGGATCACGGGAATCTGCAGGCCTATCCGGAAGCCTGGCACACTGTCCAGGGAAAAACTGGAGAGATGCCGAAGATCATCTACGGCGTGGAAGGTTACCTGGTGGACGACCTGAAGGAACTGGTGGTAAATCCCGGCGACCTGACACTGGATTCCCCCTTTGTGGTCTTTGATATCGAGACCACCGGTTTTTCTGCGGTGAAGAACCGGATCATCGAGATCGGCGCCGTGAAGATCGAAAACGGCGTGGTCACGGACCGCTTTTCCACCTTTGTGAATCCCCATGTGCCCATTCCGTTCCGCATCGAAGAACTGACCACCATTAACGACGCGATGGTGGCGGACGCCCCGGGGATCGAGACAGTGCTTCCGGAGTTCCTGAAGTTCTGCGAGGGCTGCGCTGTTGTGGCTCACAATGCTTCCTTTGACACAGGCTTCATCCGGGAGAACGCGAAGCGGCTCGGACTGCCGTATCACCCGGCTGTCCTGGATACTGTCAGCTTGGCCCATATCCTTCTGCCGCGTCTGAACCGGTTCAAACTGGATACCGTGGCAAAGGAACTGGGAGTCTCCCTTGGCCATCATCACAGGGCTGTGGACGATGCCGCCTGTACGGCTGATATCTTCATGTGCTTTGTGAAAATGCTGTGGGAACGCGGCATTTCCACCCTGAAGGAAGTCAGCGCACTGGGAGAGACAAACCCGGACCTGGTGCGGAAGATGAACACGTACCACGTCATCATCCTCGTCAGGAATGAGATCGGCCGGGTGAACCTGTACCGTCTGGTGTCAGATTCCAACCTGAAATATTTTAACCGCAGGCCCAGGATCCCGAAGAGCGAACTGCAGAAGTACCGTGAAGGCCTGGTGATCGGCAGCGCCTGCGAGGCGGGAGAGCTGTTTCAGGCACTTCTCAGGGATGAAAGCCCGGACGAGGTGAACCGTATTGCCTCTTTCTACGATTATCTGGAGATCCAGCCCATCGGCAACAATCTCTTTATGATCGGCGACGACCACTACGCGGTGGAATCGGAGGAGGACCTGAGGGAGCTGAACCGGCGTATCGTCCGCCTGGGAGAAGAACTGATGAAGCCCGTTGTGGCCACCTGCGACGTCCACTTCATGAATCCGGAGGATGAGATCTACCGCCGTATGATCTTTTTCGGCAACAAGTACCCGGACGCGGACAAGCAGGCGCCCCTGTATCTCAGGACCACGGAGGAGATGCTGAAGGAATTCGCTTACCTTGGACCGGATAAGTGCGAAGAGGTGGTGATCACCAATACCCGCCGCATTGCCGCCATGGTGGAAAATATCTCCCCGGTGCGGCCGGACAAGTGTCCGCCGGTCATCGCGGATTCAGATAAGAAGCTGACGGAATCCTGCTATGAGATGGCCTACGAACAGTACGGAAAGCCGCTGCCGGAGATCGTGAAGAACCGCCTTGAAAAGGAACTCAGTTCCATCATCAAGAACGGTTTCGCCGTGATGTACATCATTGCCCAGGAGCTGGTGCGGCACTCCAACTCCGAGGGCTACCTGGTGGGATCCAGAGGATCCGTGGGTTCCTCCTTTGTGGCCTACACTGCAGGGATCACGGAAGTGAATCCGCTGCCGCCGCATTATTACTGTCCGGAATGCCAGTATACGGACTTTGATTCAGAGATCCCGAAGAGTTATGCGGGTACGGCGGGCTGCGATATGCCGGACGCGGTATGTCCCAGGTGCGGCGCGAAACTGAAAAAGGACGGCTTCGACATCCCCTTTGAGACCTTCCTCGGCTTTAAGGGAGACAAGGAGCCGGATATCGACCTGAATTTCTCGGGAGAGAACCAGTCCTCCGCCCATGCCTATACGGAGGTGATCTTCGGAAAGGGGCAGACCTTCCGGGCCGGCACCGTGGGCACGCTGGCAGACAAGACGGCTTTCGGCTATGTGAAGAATTATTTTGAGGAACACGGGGAGAGGAAGCGGCACTGCGAGATCGACCGTCTGGTCAAGGGATGCGTCGGCGTCCGCAGGACCACAGGCCAGCACCCGGGCGGCATCGTCGTACTGCCGAAGGGGGAGAACATATACTCCTTTACACCCCTGCAGCATCCGGCCAACGACATGACGACGCCGATCATCACCACGCATTTCGAGTACCACGCCATCGACCACAACCTCCTGAAGCTGGATATCCTGGGACACCAGGATCCCACCATGATCCGCATGCTGCAGGACCTGACAGGCATCGACCCGGTCAAGGACATCCCTCTGGATTCCAAAGAGGTGATGAGCCTCTTCCAGGATACATCCGCCCTGAAGGTCACACCGGAGGATATCATGGGCTGCAAACTGGGAGCCCTGGGCATTCCGGAGTTCGGCACGGACTTCGCCATGAACATGGTCATCGAGGCGAAGCCGAAGGGATTTTCCGACCTGGTCCGTATTTCCGGACTGTCCCACGGTACAGACGTGTGGCAGGGCAACGCAGAGAAACTGATCAGTGAAGGCACGGCCACCATCTCGACCGCCATCTGCACCCGCGACGACATCATGCTGTTCCTGATCAAGTCCGGCATGGACCCGCAGGAATCCTTCAAGATCATGGAGTCGGTGCGTAAGGGTAAGGGGCTGAACAGTGACTGGGAAGCTCATATGACAGAGCATAATGTCCCTGACTGGTACATTTGGTCATGCAAGAAGATCAAGTACATGTTCCCGAAGGCCCATGCCGCAGCCTATGTCATGATGGCCTGGCGCATCGGCTACTGCAAGATCTTTTATCCGCTGGAGTACTACACAGCCTATTACACTATCCGCGCCACGGGCTTTTCCTATGAGATCATGTGCGGCGGAAAGGCGAAGCTGGAGCATTTCCTGGCAGAGCTGAAACGGCGCCAGAACTCGAACAACCGGGAGGAGAAACTGTCGCCGAAGGAAGAGGACATGCTGAAGGACGGACGCATCGTGCAGGAAATGTACGCCCGGGGCTTCGAGTTCCTTCCCATTGACATCTACCGCGCCCAGGCGACCCGGTTTTCCATCATCGACGGAAAGATCATGCCTGCCCTCACCTCCATCGACGGACTGGGGGAGAGTGCTGCCCAGCAGATCGTGGCAGCCGCCGCCCAGGGACAGTTCATCTCCAAGGACGATTTTAAAACACGGAGCGGGACTGGACAGACCACCTGCGACCTGCTTTGCAGGCTGGGGATCTTAAAGAACCTGCCCGAGTCGAACCAGCTGTCGATTTTCGATCTGATGTAACAATGCAGTCCTGCGGCCGCCTCCGGACAACGTCCGCTCTGTCGGTTTCGCCGCGCAGCGATCCGGACGCCGCTTGGGGCTCCATCAAACCGTGGTCGCCGTCGCGGCGCCGTGCTGCTTGCGAAACTCTTCGCCGCGGACATGCCGTCGGCGTCCGCAGGAACTGCGCGGCAGGGGGACATGCCGTCCGAGGCCGCAGGAACTGCCTGGCATATGAGAAAAACACACACATTTAGGAAAACAGCGGGATGCGTATGATAATTCCCCAGTGTGAGGATGAGATAGTTCTCAGATTGACAAATAAGGGCGCAGAACGTAAAATTTATGTTTAGTCAGCAAGCAATTGACACCCGTAAGGGTGGATGAAAGACAGAATTTCAGCGTCACAGAAAGGTGAAGAACATGGAGTACAATTACAAGAAGATCGAGCCGAAGTGGCAGGCGAAGTGGGAAGAGGCTGGGCTGTTCCACGCGGAGGATTTCTCAAAGAAGCCGAAGTTCTATGGCCTGGTGGAGTTTCCCTATCCCAGCGGCGCGGGGATGCATGTGGGCCATATCAAGGCTTATTCCAGCATTGAAGTGATTTCCAGAAAGCGGAGGATGCAGGGCTACAACGTCATGAATCCGCTTGGTTACGATGCCTTCGGTCTTCCCACGGAGAACTACGCCATCAAGACGAACACGCATCCGCGCTTTATCACGGACGCGAATATCGAAAAGTTCTCCAACCAGCTGAAGAGCGTGGGCTTTTCCTTTGACTGGACGCGCACCGTGGATACCTCGAAGGAGGATTACTACAAGTGGACTCAGTGGATCTTCTTAAAGCTCTTTGACCACGGCCTGGTGTTCCGGAACAAGACGCTGGTGAACTACTGCCCGTCCTGTAAAGTGGTCCTTTCCAATGAGGATTCCCAGGGCGGAAAGTGCGATATCTGCCACAGCGACGTCATCCAGCTGCCGAAGGACGTGTGGTACCTTAAGATCACCGATTACGCGGACAAGCTGCTGTTCGGACTGGACGATGTGGATTACCCGGACAATATCAAGCAGCAGGAGGTCAACTGGATCGGCCGTTCCACCGGCGCTTTCGTGAAGTTCCCGCTGAAGGACACCGATGAGAAGGTGGAGATCTATACTACCAGACCTGACACGCTGTTCGGCGTGACCTTCATGGTCTTTGCCCCGGAGCATCCGCTGATCGATCAGTTCGCGGACCGCATCACCAACATGGACGCGATCAAAGCCTACCGCGACGAGTGCGCGAAGAAGACGGAGTTCGAGCGCACGCAGTTGGTGAAGGACAAGACCGGTCTGGTGATCGAAGGACTGACCGCGATCAATCCCGTCAACGGCAAGGAGGTCCCGATCTTCATCGCGGACTATGTCATGATGGGCTACGGCACCGGCGCGATCATGGCAGTTCCTGCTCACGACCAGAGAGACTACGACTTCGCGAAGAAGTTCGGCGTGGACATTATCCAGGTCATCGAGGGCGGAGATATCTCCAAAGAAGCCTACACCGGCGACGGAAAGATGATCAACTCAGAGTTCCTCAATGCCTACGACAACAAAAAGGACTCGATCGCCGCGATGCTCCGGTTCCTCGCGGAAAAGGGCATCGGCAGAAAGGGCGTTCAGTACAAGATGAAGGATTGGGCGTTCAACCGCCAGCGCTACTG
>JAFSYO010000162.1 GCA_017449925.1 Stomatobaculum sp. | reverse complement strand
TATCTGTCCTACATCTGCACGGATATCCTTATAAATTACCTGTCTCCGATACTTAGGCGCAAATACTATGTGATACTTGCATTCCCATTTTGTATGGGCTAAACTGTTTTCTGTGCCCATCTGGCACACCTCCCGTGTTAGGTTATTTGTGGTTTGCAGACCTACTTTTATCCTAGCACGGGTTTTACTTTGATCTGAAGATCTTCCCTCCCCCTGCAGAGCAGGGGGTTTATTTTTAACTGTGACACAAAGAAAGGCACAAGAAATGCAGGCTATTCTGCCTGCATTTTTTGTGCACAAGACTCGCTTTCGAGTCTGGATCAGATCGTATAGAACCAGGCTTCGCTTTCCCCGGTGGGCTGGCTCTCTTTTTCCCCGCCTATCTGGGTCTTCTGCTGGATGCTCACCCGGGCGCCGGGCTTCACGGAGGAGGTGATGAAGGCGTTGGACCCGATCACCGCGCCGTCGCCGATAATGGAGGCTCCGCCCAGAATAGAAGCACCGGAGTATACCGTCACGTAATTGCCAAGGGTGGGATGACGCTTCCGGCCGCGCAGCGCCTGACCCTGTCTGGTGGACAGCGCGCCCAGGGTCACGCCCTGGTAGATCTTCACGTGCTCCCCGATCTCCGTGGTCTCACCCACCACGATGCCGGTGCCGTGGTCGATGAAGAAGTATTTCCCGATGGTCGCGCCGGGGTTGATGTCGATTCCGGTCTTCCCGTGGGCGTGCTCGGTGATCATGCGGGGGATCAGCGGCACGTTCATCACGTACAGTTCGTGGGCGATGCGGTACAGCACGATGGCATAGAGCCCCGGATAGCTTAAGACGATCTCGTCCTTGCCGCTGGCCGCCGGATCCCCGTCCAGAGTGGCCTGCAGGTCGGTATCGATGTACTCCCGGAGCATCGGAATTCTCTGGGCAAAATTGTCGGCGATCTCCTCCGCCAGCTCGGTGATGCGCTCCTCGCTCGCATTCGCCAGGTCCTCCCGACAACGCAGGACGATCTTCACCTGCTCCTGGAGGTTGAACACCACGTCCTCAATGAGGACCCCGAGGCGCAGCCGTTCGCTGTAGCCCTTATAGACCCGGTCCCTGTAGTAGCCCGGGAACATGATGCGGAGAAGCTTCTCCACGATCTCCAGCACTACCTGCTGGTCCGGCTGGTTCCTCACATCCATCTTGTCGATGTCACGGTCCTTTTCGTAATCCTGCAGGATCTCGTTCACGATCAGGTCCACATTGATCTTTCTGCTCATACTCTCTTCCTCCGGAAGGGTTTGAAGCCCACTTGCAGACATATTTTCGCGGGCTTAGTGTTATTTGTTTGGTTTATCTTACTACAACAGGCCGGATTCCTCCACATCTTTCAGAAAGGATTCCCTCATAAGATTTTCCCTCTCAGAAGGGATTTCCGTACCACTCCACCCCGCCGCCGTAATCCAGCTCCGAGTCGAGGCCTATCCTCCCGTACATCAAATCCGCCGCCATCTCCGGCTCCGCCGTCAGATACCTGGCGGAAGTTCCTTTCTTTCTGAGGTCCTGCACCATCTGCTCCGCGAAGATCGTATTCCGAATCTCATAGATGCGGTCCAGGAATTCCCGGTCGTCAATGTCCGGCTTCAGTTCCTGGATAAAGATCTCCGCCTGAGGACCGCAGTTCACGTTCACGGAAAAGAGCGCCGCCTGCACCGCGATATTGCGGTCATTCAGGTGGAATCCTGCGGCGTTCATCTGCCTCGCGAAATCGTCCCAGTAAAGCATCCGCATAAAGGTCAGCTGGTCCGAAAGCGCCTTCTCCGTCTCCGTCAGCAGCGCTCTCCGGAAGATCTGCTTCAGATCGGCATTCTCCACGAGGGCGATGTCTCCGTTCTCCTTTGTCAGAAAAGCTTCGGCTCCTTTCCAGACCGCCGGGTGGGTCCTGACCGCGTATTTCAGGAAATCCACCAGGTCGAAACGGTAATCGTACTGGCAAAGCCCGTAGGCCCGGCCCTGGTCTGCCACGATGCTGCTCAGAAAATCGGCCGCGCCGGAAGTCTCGCCTGCCACGCAGAGCATGAAGAATTCCGCCGGCATGCCGCCGGTCCGGAGGCCGCTCAGCTTCGGCGCCGGCGTCTTTTTCATCAGATCACGGTACTTCTCCCGCTCGAACAAGCTGACGTAAGAGGGTCCGCGCTTCTTTTCTTCCGCGCCGCCGGCTTCTTCCTCCTGCTCCTCTGTCCGGACTCCCGGACCGGATGCCCTCGCTGTTCTTGCCGCTTCCGCTGCCCTGGCTGCCTCTTCCGCTGCCTTGGCCCGCAGCTCCGCGTAGTAATTCTTTTCGTAAGCCTGCTGCGCCGCTTCCTTCGCCTTTTCCGCCGCGGCGAATGCCTGATCCACACCCTTCTGCGAGATTCCCGCGAACACACCGTCACCGTTCACACGGAATCCGTCCGGTGTGTCCGTGTTCCGGGCCAGCTTCCCGTCTTCACCGAAATAGTACCAGTGCCGCGCGCCCTTTTCGTCCGCGATTCGCTTCCAGCCGGTCACATTTTTCCCGGCTTCCCGGTAGTACCAGGCGTCTCCTGCCTGCCGCCATGTGCCGGCATGGGCAGTGACCGCCACACCCGGAAGCACCGCAGTTAAAAGCACCGCCGCGAAAACTGCAAAAATCCTCATCCGCCGCTCCTTTCTGTTAGTTTATTCCTTCGGGATCTCCAGCGCCCGCATGGAGTTCAGGATAGCGATCACCGTGACGCCCACGTCCCCGAAGACCGCCTCCCACATATTCGCCATACCGAAGGCGCCGAGCAGAAGCACCGTGAATTTCACCGCCAGGGCAAAGGCCACGTTCTGGCGCACGATGCCCAGTGTTTTCCGTGATATCCGCACTACTTTATCAATCTTCCGGATGTCGTCGTCCATGAGGACGATATCCGCCGCCTCGATGGCCGCGTCCGATCCAAGGGAGCCCATAGCGATGCCGACATCCGCCCGCATCAGCACCGGGGCGTCGTTCAGGCCGTCTCCTACAAAGCCGACCTTGCCCCGTCCTGTTCCGCCTTCCGCCAGCAGCGTCTCGACCCGGGCCACCTTATCCGCAGGCAGCAGTTCGCTGTGGAACTCATCGATCCCCAACGCCTCCGCCACCGCTTTAGCTTCCTTTTTCCGGTCCCCGGTCAGCATCACCGTCTTTGTGATGCCGGCCCGCTTCATGCTGCGCACCGCCTCTGCGGCGCCCTCCTTGATGGTGTCGGAGATCACGATGCTTCCCATATACTTTCCGTCATAGGAGATGTACAGCACCGTCCCCGGGTCCGTCTCCTCCGTAAAAGAGATGCCCTCTCCGGAGAGATGCCGGGTGCTGCCGATCAGCAGCGGTTTCCCGTCCACCAGGGCCCGGATGCCGAGTCCGGCTTGCTCCTTCACCTCGCTGACCCGCTCCAGGCAGGCTTCCTTCCCGTAAGCCTCCCTCACCGAGCGGGCGATGGGATGCGTGGACAGCACCTCGCCATGGGCCGCCAGGTCCAGAAGAAAAGATTTTGAGGCTTCCGTTCCGGTCATTCCATTATCTGCCGCCTGTTCCGCCGCGTTCTCGAAAGCGAACTGTTTTTCTGCGTTCTCCGAGGGCCGCACCTTCGTCACCCGGAACTCTCCCCGGGTCAGCGTGCCCGTCTTGTCGAAGACGATGGTTGTCATCTCCGCCAGGCTTTCCAGATAACTGGAGCCCTTCACCAGCACACCGATCTTAGACGCCGCGCCAATACCTCCAAAAAAGCCCAGTGGGACCGAGATCACCAGCGCGCAGGGGCAGGATACAATGAGGAAGATGCACGCGCGCTTCACCCATCCGCCGAAGGGCTGACCCAGAACCAGAGGCGGGATCAGTGCCAGGAGCACCGCGCACAGTGTGACGACAGGCGTGTACCATCTTGCGAAGCGGGTGATAAAATTCTCCAGTCGGGCTTTTTTCTCGCTGGCTGTCTCCACCAACTCCAGGATCTTCGCCACAGTGGAGTCCTCATAAGCCTTTGTGGTCCGTACCCGCAAGGCAGTGTCACCGTTCAGGCAGCCGGAGATCACCTGGTCTCCAGGCACGACACGTCTGGGCAGGGATTCCCCCGTCAGCGCCGCCGTATCCAGGAAGGACTCACCCTCGATCACCTCTCCGTCCAGAGGAATACGCTCTCCCGGCCGGATCAGGATCACACTGCCAGGCTCCACCTCATCCGGATCCACCTCGTCCACGCTGCCGTCCGCCGCCTCCAGATTGGCGGACTCCGGTGCGATACTCATCATATCCGCGATGGACTGCCTGGATTTCCCCACGGCGTAGCTCTGGAACAGCTCTCCGATCTGATAAAAAAGCATCACGGCACAGGCCTCCGCGTTCTCCCCGATGGCAAAGGCGGCGACCGTCGCCACCATCATCAGGAAGCATTCATCGAAGACCTGCCCGTTCCGGATGTTCTTCAGGGCCCTGACAAGAATATCATACCCTACGATCAGGTAAGGCACCAGATAGAGGAAACCCTTCGCCCCGCCAGGAAGATCCAGTTTTCCCGTTTTGTCCAGAATGATCAGAATAAAGAACAGCGCTGCGGAAACAATGACCCTGTTCCGCAGCTTTTTCTGTTTTTTCGTCATAGTAGTACT
This sequence comes from Stomatobaculum sp., assembly GCA_017449925.1. Next base: position 17,718 of record JAFSYO010000162.1, on the reverse strand, counting down.
TCCGTTTCGTCTCAGATTTCCACCTCGAAGTCCGCTTCGGCCTTCTTGCCCGCCTTTACCGCTGCGGCAAGCACCTCTTCAAAGGCCTCGTCCGCTGCCTCCAGGGTGAACTTCTGCGTCAGGAAATTCACTTTCACGTCGACCACACCGTCCACCTTCTTTATGGCAGCCTCCACTTTTGCGGCGCAGTTCGCGCAGTCGATCTCGCATTTATATTTCTTCTTCATTTCCTCTACCTCCCTGAGTTGCTGAATTTATAAAATACAGGTGTTGAATCATGACACTTCTTACTCACAAATGTGTTCCTGTCCTTGAGCGATAATCGTCCGGACGTGATCGTCCGCCAGCGAGTAGATGACGGATTTCCCTTCTCTTCTCGAACTCACCAGCTTCGCCTGTTTCAGGATCCTCAGCTGGTGGGAGATTGCCGACTGCGTCATATTCAGCGACTCCGCGATATCGCACACGCAGACATCCGCCTCGAAAAGAACGTACAGAATGCGGATGCGGGTGGAATCCCCGAAGACCTTGAACAGCTCCGCCAGGTCATACAGCTGATCCTCATCCGGCATGTGCCGCGTCACTTCCAGGACCTTCTCAGCGTGCGGCTCGTAGCAGTCGCACTGCTCGACATCAGTAACCCTCATATATATTCCGGCTCCTCTTCTGAAAAGTATCGACTATCTGTATTATGAAAACTCTTCAAATCGAAAATGATTTTCGTTTCTGAAACATATGAGCAAATGTTCATATGTTTGTTTTTATTGTACCACTGTTAAGGGGCGTGTCAAGAACTGGCTTGGAATTTCCTATAACATGATATCCTTCTTGCCCTGACTCCTTTCCTGTGTTACGCTTTTTCTGTATCCACCTGCAAATTCCTCTCCGGAAAGGAGCCAGCATGATCTACACATCCCAGCCCCCGAAGCTTTTGGACTATGATAAAGAATATAAAGTCATCGCCCTGGATCTTGACGGCACGCTCACCAATTCCCGGAAGGAGGTCTCGCCCCGGAACATCGAGGCGATCCATAAAGCCGCTGCAAAAGGCGTCCATGTGGTGCTGGCTTCCGGCCGTCCGCTGCCGGGAGTGATCCCGGTCGCAAAGGAGGTCGGTCTCTTTGATGTGGGCGGCTACATGCTGGCCTACAACGGGAGCCAGGTGGTGGACTGCCGCACGGGAGAATCTCTGATCCATGTCACCCTTCCGGAGGAGTATTATCCGGAGATCTGCCGCTCTTACCGGGACTTCGGCATCAATCTCCTGACTTATGATCATATCGGCGTCATCTCTGAAAACGTGGAGAAGTATTCTGAACTGGAGTCCCGCGTCTGCAAGATCCCTCTTCAGAAAGTGCCCAATCTGCTTGAAGCCATCGAAGGGCCCCTCGGAAAGTTCCTTGCCACCGGAGAATACGATAAGCTGAAGGTCTACCAGTCTTACCTTCAGGAGACCTTCGGAGATAAGATCAACGCCTTCTTCTCCGAGACCTTCTTCCTGGAGATCGTCCCGCCGGGCATTGAAAAAGCCGCCTCCCTGGAAAAGCTTCTTGCTCTTCTGGGATGCAGCCGTGAACAGTTGATCGCCTGCGGCGACAGTATGAACGACACCACCATGGTCGCGTACGCGGGTCTCGGCGTCGCCATGGAAAACGCCCAGCCATCCCTCAAATCGAGGGCCGACTATATTACTGACACTAACGACAACGACGGTGTCGCGGAAGTCATAGAGAAATTCATCCTGCACGAGGTCTGACCCTCGTGCAGGTTTTCTTTGTGTATTACGCAGGACTTGCAGGCAAATCTATCCTTCCAGCAGCGCCTTCGTCTCCTGATAGCCCATTTCCTCGCTTTTGCTCACCCGCTTGGGCCGGTAGTCCACGGTCCCGGTCCCCGGTTTGTCCTCCAGGGGGACCGAAGGACGGCTCTCCAAATACAGGCAGTGGTCCGGAACAAAGCTGTGGTCCACGGTATCTTCCGGTTTCAGGAAACTGACGATCATCACATCGTACCCGCTGTCCTTCAGTGCCTTGACCGGAATCTTCTCCGGAGGCGCCGCACCTTCCAGTCCTTCCGGTATCCTCGCACCGTCACTGTACAGTTCCCCGCGGAATTCCACCGGCGGATACACCGGCGGAAGGCTGGCGCTGGCCGCCGCCAGAAGTCTCTGTTCCTCCGGAGAATAGTCATTCAGGAGAAAGTACTCCGGCCTCTTCCTTTCGTAGGAATAAGCGCAGGCGGTCACCGGGACCCGGTTCTCCCTTAGCTGCCGGTCCGGGTAGAACCGTTCCGTCAGTTCCTCCATGCCGATAATTGTCGTGAGTTCTCCGCAGAACCGAAATATCTCCCGGATCCCATCGATCCCGTCTGACGCGTACATCAGTGCGTTGAGCGCACCGATGGAAGTCCCTGCCATGATCAATTTCTCCTTTTCCAGCCCGGCCTCCTCCAGTGCCCGGAGCATGCCCATCTGGTATGCTCCTTTCGCTCCGCCGCCGGACATCACCAGCGCCACTTTTTTCCCTTTTAAACTGATCATTCGTTATATCTTCCTTTCCATTATCGGACCGAATCCGCGGCTTCCATTATAGCATGGGACAGCCTGTCTGAGACCGCTGAAAATCTCTCCCGAAGAAACTCCCCCCGGACCGCCGGAATAATCTTTCCAGGCAACTGCAAGTTGCGTGTATTATCCGCGTTTCTGCAGTAAAATAATCTGCAAGGAGGTGTTCGCATGACTACAAAAGAAGTATTGCTTGATCTTCGGACAAAGAACGGCATGTCCCAGGACGAACTGGCTGAAAAAGTATATGTGACCCGGCAGGCGGTATCGCGCTGGGAAAACGGTGACACGGTGCCGAATACCGAGACGCTGAAGCTGCTTTCGAATCTTTTCAACGTGTCTATCAATACTCTGCTGGGGTCTCCACGCCGGCTGGTGTGCCAGTGCTGCGGGATGCCGCTGGAAGATGAGTTCCTGGGCAGGAACAAGGACGGATCCCTCAATGAAGATTACTGTAAGTGGTGTTATGTCGACGGAAGTTACACATACAGCGACATGGATCAGCTGATCGATGTCTGTGTGCAGCACATGGCAAATGAGAACTTTTCTGAAGACCAGGCCCGCACTTACCTGAATAAGATACTGCCCGGACTCGATTACTGGAAAAAGCACCAGGCACTTTGAGGCAAAAGAAACAGTCCGCGGATGGAATTCCATCCGCGGACTGTTTTTTTACGCATTTTTAACTGTTGATTATTACTTCAGCTGCTCCTTGAAGAAATCAGCGACCATATCGATGATCTCAGGCTGATAGAAATCGATGCCGCCGTGGGTTCCGCCCTTGACATAGACGAGCTTCGCGGGAACGCCGGCCTTCTTCAGGTTCTCGTACAGGATCTGGGACTCGTAGACAGATACCAGGTTGTCATCGGTGCCGTGGAAGATCAGGAAAGCGGGATCCTTCTTGTCGATATAGGTGATGGGGCTTGCCTTTTTGGCCTTTTCGGGATCGGAGTTGATGGAGCCGCCGGGGTTGGTGCCGAAAGCGGTGCCGTTCACCAGCATAGCCTCGGTGGTGGAAGGAGAATCATGTCCTTTTTCAATGTCCTTGCCCTGGCCCTTACCGATGGTCTGCAGGTCAGTGGGTCCGTAGAAATCAACGCAGGCAGCGATATCGCTGGAGAAGTCAAGGTTGTCGCCCTCTTCGAATTCCTTGACGCCGTTGGAGGTAGCAGCCACGGTAGCTGCCCATCCGCCGGAGGAATCGCCCCAAATACCGATCTTGTCAACATTCAGGTTAAACTCTTCGGCGTGGGCGCGGACGAAACGGATCGCGGCCTTGAGGTCGATGGTCTGAGCCGGGAATGTCGCCTGGGGAACGACCCGGGTCTCGACTTCGATGACAGCAAAGCCCTTCTGGGCAAGATACATGCGCTGCTGCATAAAGCCGTCCAGGTTCATGGCAGTAAAGCCGCTGCCCTTGACGAACATAACGACCGGAGCAGGAGCATTGTCTTTCAGCTTCGGAAGCAGCAAATTCAGAACCAGGGACTGATGGGAATTCGGTGTGTTGATCTGCTTGTAGACGACGTTGCTGACATAGTCTACACGCGGAACAGTCTGCTTCACGGTGATGGTGACAGCGTCCTTGTTCGCATTTTCGACTTCTGCGCCTGCAGCATCCAGCGGAGCGGGATCGGCGTTCGCAATCATGGGTACTGCAGCCAGCGCGGCGCAAAGTCCGAGAGCAATGAGACCCTTTAAAACTTTTTTCATCATAAACTACCTCCTCAAAAGATATTAAGATACTACATTTTTTATAACATTTTTATGGGGTATATTCAACTTAGAAATTCCGTAGCAGCCGTGTAAAGTGAAAAAGAAAGACAGCTGCCCGATGGACTGCTGCCTTTCTTTGTAAACTGCTGTTTCTTGTTCAGAATTTCCTTGCTTCTCTGGCCTCCTCGGCCGCCTCTTTCACTTCCTCCAGGGAAGCGCCGCCGGCCGCGGCTACCATGGCAGCCACCGCGCCCTCCGCGAAGGGGCAGTCCACCATGATGATCTGCGGATCGTCCAGGTCCTCCAGCACCATTTCCGATGTCATGCAGGAGCTTCCCATATCGGCGATGATCAGTACCCCGTCCGGGGACTGCTCCCGCACCCGGGTCACCGCATCCGCGATCCGCTCATAATCTGTTCCCATATCTCCGTCCGGCAGTCCGCCGGCAGCCTCCGCCAGGACCTCGGGAGCCATCAGAAGCCCCAGTTCCACGGCGCCTTCCGCCAGCTTCTTGCTGTGGGACACCATTACAAATCCTACCATAGCCGTCCCCCGTTTCCCCGGTTCCGTTTTCCCCGGCCCGGAATCTGTTCCTAATATCAGTATGCCGCTGCGATTGCCTGCAGGATCACAGTGAAGGAAGTAGCGCCGGGATCCTGGTGGCCGATTGACCTTTCGCCCAGGTAGCTGGCGCGTCCCTTGGTGGCAATGATAGTCTTTGTGTACTCCACGCCTTCCTCCGCGGCCTTCACGCCTGCCTGGAGGACCGCCGCCGTGTCAGCGCCGGCTGCTGCTGCAGCCTTCATGGCTTCCTGCGCCGGGATCATGGCGTCAAGCATGGTCTTTTCTCCCTTGACCGCTTTGCCGCGGAGCTGCACGCCGCCGATGCCCTCATCCATCATGACAAGGAAATCTTCCATGCCGATCTCGTTCTTGCCCGCCGCCTTCGCGCCGGCCTTCATGAACGCCGTGCCGTAGAGAGGTCCGGAGGATCCGCCCACGGTGGAGACCAGGTCCATGCCGACCTTCTTCAGGATCGCGCCGATGTCCTTGCCCTCCAGGCCTGGAAGATCTGCTTCAACTTTTTTAAAGCCTCTGGCCATGTTGATGCCGTGGTCGTTGTCGCCGATGGCCGCGTCCAGATCTGTCAGGAACTGAGCGTTCTCCTCAATGGCCGCGATGATATTCTTCAGAATTGCGATCACTTTTACGTTGTCAGTCATATCTGTCCCCAATCCGGCGGCGCCCTTTCAGGCGCCGCCATTTATCGTTATATTACTCAGATCACTTTGAATGCGGGCGTATCTGCCGGAGCGTCCAGAAGAGCCTTCATCTCGTCATCCAGCTTCAGAAGCGTAATGGAGAAGCCTTCCATTTCCAGAGAGGTCATGAACTCGCCGACGAAGGTCTTGTAGACTTTGATGCCCTTTCCGGCAAGGATGTCGTACACGCGGTTGTTCACGATAAAGAGCTCCATCAGAGGAGTTCCGCCGCAGCTGTTGATCATGACCGCCACTTCGCTTCCGCCGAAGTCGATGTCAGCCAGGATCTTGTCCATCATCATGTCGACGATCTCGTCCGCGGGCCTCAGGGCCTCTCTGTGGGTTCCGGGCTCGCCGTGGATGCCGATACCGATCTCCATCTCGTCATCGCCCAGCTCAAATCCGGGCTTTCCTGCAGCGGGGACCGTGCAGGGCTTGATCGCCATACTCATGGTGCGGACATTGTCGATGACCTTCTGTGCGGTCGCCTTGACTTCTTCCAGGGAAGCGCCGGTCTCCGCCTTCGCGCCGGTGATCTTGTGCACGAACACGGTGCCTGCCACGCCGCGGCGTCCCACGGTGTACAGGGAGCCGTCCACCGCCACGTCATCGTTCACGATGACTTCGTCCACGGTGATGCCTTCGTCCCGGGCCATATCTGCCGCCATCTCGAAGTTCATAACGTCGCCGGTGTAGTTCTTGATGATCATCAGGACGCCCTTGTCGGTCGCCACTGCCTTGATCGCTTCATAGACCTGGTCCGGGGTCGGGGAGGTGAACACAGCGCCGGGAACCGCGGCATCCAGCATGCCGGTGCCAACATAGCCCGCGTGTGCCGGCTCATGGCCGCTGCCGCCGCCGGAGACCAGGGCTACCTTGCCCTCTTTCTTCTCCGCGCGGGCGATCACACTGGAGCCCTCTACCCGCTGTACATACTGCGGAAATGCCTTCTTCAGGCCTTCGATCATCTGCTCTTCAACAAGGTCGACGGAATTGATGATTTTCTTCATGACAGTGTCCTTTCTGCGGATCCCCCCGCAAAAGTAGTGATATTGCATATGGTTTACAGGAAACAGTACTGCAATTTTATTTATATTGTACTATTTGCTTTTTTTACAGTCAATGCAGAACGGCCCTTCTTGCGGCGTCCTTTTAATGTTTTTATTTCTGGCACGGAATTTGCTGTCTCGGGATTATCTAATGAACTTTTTCCACTCCCGGACCCTGGAGATCATCCCGTCCACATCCAGGACCCCGTAGGCAAAGCCTTTCCGCACCAGTTCCTCCGGCACATAGTCGTCGTATTTTTCGAACACCGGGACCTCCTCCGGATAAAGAAGTTCCATGGGGTCCGGCGGATCCTCCGCCGCCTTTGTCAGCACTTCGAAAAAGGTCTTCCGGTCCGCCCTCATGGTGAACTGGATAAAGTAGGGCTTGGAGGAATCCATGCCCTTCAGTTCCAGCTCCTTTTTGCAGCGGATCTTCAGGAACCGCTCCAGCGCCATAAAGGCGTAGGTCCCCAGCCAGGGGAACAGCGCCCACATATTCCCGCCGAGGCAGATGAGGGGCGTGCCCTCCCTTGCTCTCTCGGAAGACGGGTCCTGGGGATCCGGGACGATCCGGGCCATCCGGGCCGCTTCCCTGCCGTTCTTCAGCCGGGCAACAGCGTTTTTCATAAGATAGGGCCAGACCTTGTCCTCCTCCAGCACCTTCCGCATCCGCTCCAGGATCTTCGTGTTGATGTCACCGGGGCAAAGCCCGAAAAAGGCCGGGACGCTGCCCTTCACCAGGGTGCAGTAGACCGTGTGATGCAGCCGGTCCACCTCCTCCACCACCCAGACATGGCCCGCGATGGCGATCTTGTCCCCCACGGGCGGCGGCTTCACGATGGTGCCGATCTCCTGGGATTCGCTGCGCACCGTGTACTCCTCGTTCTCCTGGAACACCGCGTAGAACTTGAAGCTGTTGGTCATCCGCTCCCCTGCGAGTCCCACGATGAGGCCGCCCCGCTCCGTTCGCTGGATATGGTCGTGCTTTAAAAGATGCCGGAGCAGCACCTGGTAGTCCTCCTTTGTGATCCGCCGGAACACGCTGAGGGTCAGCACCCGGGAAGCCAGCTCCGCCGCCGTCATCTCCCCGCCGGATGCCAGAGTGCACATGGTCTGGTGGTACAGAAGGCTGTAGGGCAGCCGGTCCAGCCGCGGCGGCTCCACCCAGCGCTCCTCCACGTAAAGCTGCACCAGGGAAATGCCCTGGATCAGCTTCCATGGAATGCAGGCGGGCAGCATGGCCCGCGCCTCCGGCTGCTCCTCCCGCATGACGAACCACATCTCCGGCGGCAGGTCCCGCCGGCCGGTCCGGCCCATGCGCTGCAGGAACGAAGACACCGTGAAGGGGGCGTCGATCTGGAAGGCCCGCTCCAGCCGGCCGATGTCGATGCCCAGCTCCAGGGTCGCGGTAGTCACCGTGGTGAAGAAGCTCTCATCGTCCTTCATCTCCTCCTCCGCCGACTGCCGGTAGGAGGCGGAAAGGTTGCCGTGATGGATCAGGAAGCGGTCCGGCTCGTGCTTCACCTCGCAGTAGTGCCGCAGGGAGGTGGTCACCGCCTCCGCTTCCTCCCGGGAATTGCTGAACACCAGGCACTTTTTCCCCCGGGTATGTTCAAAAATGTAGCCGAAGGCCGGGTCCGCGCCCTTCGGAGCAATGTCCGTCTCCTGCGAAAGTTCTTCGTTCGGTACGAGGTCTGTTCCGGCTGACTCTCCCGGAGGAGCCGACATCTCCCGCAGGATCTCCAGCGCTTCCTTCATGACCGGCGATTCGGTCCTGCCCGGAACACCCTCTTCCCCGCCGGCATTCTTTCCGCCCCGCTCCTTCGCCGCTGCCTGAGGGCCGGAGATGTAGAAGTGCTCCATGGAAAGCCGCCACTTCTGGTTCGCGGAAGGGATCCGCGGGATCACTGTCCCCCGTCCCGTGCCCGCCGCCAGAAAGCGCCCGGTCATCTCCGGGTCGCCGATGGTGGCGGAAAGACCGATGCGTCGCGGGTTCACCCCGGCCATGCGGGACAGCCGCTCCACCAGGCACAGGGTCTGGGCGCCCCGGTCCCCCCGCATCAGGGAATGGACTTCGTCGATCACCACGAACCTCAGGTCTCCGAAGAGGCGGGTAATGTCCCCGTGCCGGTGCATCAGCATGGCCTCCAGGGACTCGGGCGTGATCTGCAGGATGCCCGAGGGATGCTTCATCAGCCTGTTCTTGTGGGACTGGGACACGTCGCCGTGCCAGTGCCACACTGGAATGTGCGCCTCCTCGCAGAGTTCGTTCAGCCTGAGGAACTGGTCGTTGATCAGTGCCTTCAGGGGGCCGATGTACACTGCGCCCACCGACGTCGGCGGGTCCTCCTCCATCAGCGTCAGGATCGGAAAAAAGGCCGCCTCTGTCTTGCCCGACGCGGTCGATGCCGAAAGCAGCACGTTGTCCTCCGAATTGAAGATGGCATCCCCCGCCGCCACCTGGATGGCTCTTAAGTTTTCCCAGCCGTTCTCATAGATGAAATCCTGGATGAACGGCGCGTATCTTCTGAAAATATCCATAGATTTGATGCCTCTTGCCGGTCAGATCTCGAACTCCGCAAACTCCCCGCTGCCCGCGCTGTCACCGCCGGGGCCGCCTTCGCCCTCTCCCGGCATCTCCGGCGCCGCGAAGCTGAACTCCTCCGAAGAAAGAAGTTCCGAGGCCGTACGTTCCGGATGCTGAAGAAGAATATCCAGCAGCTCGATAAAGTCCCGGATCACCTCCCGGGGGGTGATGTGGGAATCCGCGCCGATCCTTCCGTACTCAATGCGGATGAACATAGCCAGGTCCTCGTCCGTCAGGGCCGGCGTGTAACCGTAGAGCTGCCCGTGAATGTCCGCGAGCTTTCCCGTCAGCACCAGCATCTCCTCCGCGGTCAGCGGATCCAGGCGGATCACCGGGGCCAGCATGTCCCGGGCTCCCTCCCTGGAGAACTTTCCCTCCTGCAGGCGGGAGCGGAGCGCCTCGTAGCTGTACACGCCCCGGCGCCGGTCCTCCACGCACTGGGGCGTGCCGCTCATGATGATGCCGAGATACTGCGCCTTCCCCTGCAGCGTGTTATTGTACATGGTAAGGATCTTTTCGTAGTTGTACTGGCGGGAAATGGCGTTCGGGATCTTGTAGACATTCACAAGCTCGTCCACCATCACCATCATCCCGCTGTAGCCCGCCTTCTTTAAGAACCAGGCGAAGAGCTTGATGTATTCATACCAGTCGTCGTCAGTGATGACGATGTTCACCCCCAGTTCCTGCCGGGCCTCCGTCTTAGTGGGATACTCGCCCCGGAACCACTTCAGGACCAGGCCTTTTTTCTCGTCGTCCCCGGCGGCTGAAGCCTGCCAGTACTGGGTCAGGAGGCGGGCGAAATCGAAGCCGTGCACCAGCTCGTTCATGGATCGGATCACCTCGAAGATCCGCTGCTCCACCGCCTTGTCGAACATCGGGTTCCCCGGTTCCAGCCCTGTTTCCGCCGCGGTATCGGACTGGACGGCGCTGATCCAGCGGTCCAGGATCAGCATCAGGGCGCCCCCCTCCGGCCGTGTCTTCGTGGCCAGGTTCCGGATCAGCTCCCGGTAGGTGGCCAGTCCCTGCCCCTTCGTCCCCTGGAGCCGCCGCTCCGGGGACAGGTCGGCGTCCGCCACCACGAACCCCCGGTCCATCACGTAGCTCCGGATGGTCTGCAGAAGAAAGCTCTTGCCGCTGCCGTATTTTCCAACAATAAAGCGGAAGGACGCGCCTCCGTCGGCGATGATCTCCACATCGTGCAGAAGGGCCGCGATCTCATTCTTCCGGCCCACCGCGATGTAGGGAAGACCGATCCGCGGCACCACGCCGCCCTTCAGGGAATTGATCACCGAGCCCGCGATCCGCTTCGGTATTTTTCTCTCTGTCTTATCATTCATGTTTATTTTCTCCCGGAGCTCTTAGTCCGAAATCCTTTATTCCGGAACATTTGCCCGGAATCCTCATTCCGGGACCAGCTCCGTAAGCTCCCCGATATAGTCCTCGATCAGCTGCGGGTCCTCCCCCGCGAACTCGATCACCGTGTCCCCCACCACATCCATCAGTTTCTCATTGATGCTGTCGGCCAGCATGGAGAGGGCGATCCGCCGCTCCTTCAGATACGATTTCCACTCGCCGCCGTAAAGAAGCGCGTGGACGAAGAAATACTCCGCCTCCGAAAGCGGGTTGTCCGAAACCTTCGCTTCTTTCTTCACCGAAGCCGCCGTGATCCCGGCCGCATCTTCTGCCGCCGGGACCCTTTCTTCCGGCACCGTTTTTGTCTTCTCCGCAGCCGCAGCTTCCGCGACTTCTGCGGTTCCTTCCGAGGAAGCTTCCGCTTCCCCAACTTCCTCCACGATCAGGGAATCCCTGGTCACCGCGGCATCCTGCCGGATCTCCGAAAGCAGCGACATATCGATGCGGATCTTCGCCCTGGCTTCTTCCTTTGCCGCCAGCTCCGCTGCCTTAGCCGCCGCTGCCGCCTGCTCTTCCCGCTCCTCCCGGTACACCCGCACCAGGTCTGCGATCAGCGCTTCCATCTCGGGCCTCACGGTGCTGTCCTTCAGTGTCCTTCCCAGCTGCAGCTGCTGCCTCGCCTGTCGGTCGATCTCGCGGCAGATGTTTCCGAACATCCTTTTTCCATAGCCGAAATCCCGGAACATTTCCAGCATCCAGATCCCGTCCCGGCACCGGAACACCTTAACCGACGACACGGCGTAATCGTAGTATTTGTAGTGCCGGTGGTCATAGAACATCGCGGACCGGAACATCCGGTAGGTGCGGACATCCCTTCTTCCGAAGCAGAGCTCCTCCAGCGGCTCTTTTCTCTTCTTCCTCAGACGCCCCGCCAGGCCGTAGAGCACCCGGACAAACAATGCGCCCGCTTCCTCCGGCTCTTTTTTCACAAAGACGGATTTCTGCAGCGGATAGGCGGAGACCCTTGCAATTGCCCGGAAAAGCTCCGCCGTATCTGTATTCTCCGGCAAATGGACCCGGTCCTTCGGCCCCAGGGCAGGAGCCGAAGACAGGAAGTTCGTGAGCCTGTTTTTTTCCTGGTCCGTCTCCGTATCAGTGTAGCCCGGCGCCATCTCCGGCCCCAGGTTATAGTAGACAAGGTAATCCGGGATCCACACCCTCAGGTGCTGCCGCATCACAGGATCCCGGCTTCCGTAAATCTCATCGATCTTAAGAAGCTTTTTCAGTCCCTCCTCCGGCGTGACGCCGATGCCGTTCAGAAGCTCATAAATATAAATATAGACCAACGAGGAGGGCACCTCCTCCGCCGGCTGTCCGGCCCGGAAGCGGGTGCGCCACCCGAAATACCCCCGGAGCTCCAGGTCTGTCAGCGCAATATACGTCGGATAGTACCTGCGGACGGTGCCGCGGAACACATAGTCGTCCTCATAGTCCTCCATAAAGAGGGCCTGTCTGTAAAAAATGTCAGCCGAAGCCTGGTTCGTATAGTCGTAGGGATTGACCATGGCCTTCATAGCCCTGATCTTCTCCGGGATCGGCGGCAGGACCGGCCCCGATGCTTTCCCGGCAGCAGCTTTCCCCCGGTTCCCTCCGGTACGGCCTTCCTCCCTGCGCACGCCGAAAAAACCCTCCTGGCGCGGAATCCGTTCCTCGCTGTACTCCTCTGTAAACCGTACAGCAGGCCCGTCATCTCCGTATCCCCGGAAGGTCTTTCCTGTCCCGTTTTTTTCTTCGTTAAAGTGTGGTCCCTTCATCTTTTTCTTGCCATTTTCGAACGTACGTTTGACTCATAAGAGTATTATACCTCTTTCCTCACAAAAGGCAAGTACCTGAAAAAGACATGAAAAAAACGCCCGGCCGGGGGCGTTCACCACCTCCGGTCGGGCGTTTGATCCGGTATTCAGATGTCTGCTCAAATTATCTCAGATAGGAAGATACCACATAGCCATACTGGCCGTAAGCAGTATAACCATAGGCAAATCCGCTGCTGAGCCACTCTGTCACATAGAAAGTCTCTCCGTTGTACAGTCTTCCGATCTCATACTGGGAGTCCCGGATCGGTCTTGTGCGCAGGCCAAGATAGTTCGTTGTTCCGACGACAGTTCTGGGAGAACCGGCTCTCGGCACATACTGGTTCTGATACTGGTACTGAGGCTGATAGCTGCCGGTTGTCAGATACTTCGCGTTGACATAGCCGTATCTGCCGTAGGTCGTGTGTCCGTAGGCAAATCCGTTCTGTCCGCTGCTGGTGACAATAAACATATCTCCGTTGTGCAGCTTGTCGATCTCATTTCTCTCATCTGTGTACGGTGCAGTTCTTAACGCGAGATAATTCTTTGTCCCAGTCACAAAGCAGGTGGTGTCAGCGTAAACAGTTGCGGGCACCAGCAGAAAAAGAAGCGTAAAAACGATGAGCGCAGCTTTAATTACCCTTTTTGTCATATCTATTCCTCTCCTTAAGCAGATTCTCCGCGCTGTTCTTTTTGCGGTCATAGCCTATTATACTACAAAAACTGCTTTTATTTTCCTAAAAATATTGCTTTATTTTTCTTACAGTTTTATTTCCTGAAGTTCCGCAAGGCGTGTGAACACCTCGCCGATCCTGTCGTTGATGACCAGCGTGTTTCCCCCCAGCCTGACGTTCAGCCGGTCGCGGTTGATGATCACAAGATATTTCCCGGCAAAATAGTTGATGTAGGATGCCGCCGGGTACACTGTGAGGGAGGTCCCGCCGATGATCAGCATGTCAGCCCGGGAAATCGCCCGGATCGCGCCTTCCACCGCGTCCTCCGGCAGACTCTCCTCGTAAAGGGTGATATCGGGACGGATGGTCCCGCCGCAGCTGCAGTGCGGCACCTCTTCCTCCGAAGTGAAGATATAGTCCTCCGGATAGATCTTCCCGCACTTCGTGCAGTAGTTCCGCAGGGCGCTTCCGTGGATCTCATAGACTTTCCGGCTGCCTGCCTTCTGGTGCAGTCCGTCGATGTTCTGGGTCACCACTGCGTCCAGCTTTCCCATTTTCTCCAGGACCGCAAGGTATTTATGGGCATTGTTCGGCTCGATGGTCCTCGTGTCCATTTTCTGGCGGTGGAACTCGTAGTACACCTTCGGCTCCCGCATCAGACAGCTGTGGCTCAGAAGATATTCAGGCCGGTACTGCTCAAAGCGCACGTCCCGCTGGTTGTACAGCCCGTCCTTGCTGCGGAAATCCGGCACGCCGCTCTCCGTGGAGACACCGGCTCCGCCGAAGAAGACAATATGCTTCGCGTCTTCGATCTCTTCCTTCAGCTGCAGAATCTTAGTCTCGTCCATACCCTGTTCTCCTTTCCTTTTCGGTTTTCCTCATGGTCCCTGTTCTATTTCTTTTTTGCCGGCTTACTCTCTTCAGCCGCTTTTTTTGCATCTGCCGGCGTACTCTCTTCAGCCGCTTTGCTCTCTTCGGCCGCTTTCCTTGCCTCCGCCTCCTTCTGCAGGCGCTCCGGATCAAAGAGCATCTCCCCGGCTTCTTTTATTTCATCCGGCCCGAACAGAAGGCCGTAGTAGTCGGTCCTCTGGATGGTCCGGGACATCAGCAGGCGGTCGTTCAGCTTCTGCTGAAGACGTTTCAGGAATTCAGGATCCTCCGCCGTCCATTCGTATCCTTCATTAGGATACCAGATTTTTTTCCGGCTGTCGTACTTTCCTTCCCGGGTGACAAAGGTAAGGTTGTTCCAGAACACAAAGGGCTCTGTGTCCGGCGCCAGGGCGTCCCTGCCGGGGAGAAGACGGCTGTCGAACTCCACGCCGAACAGGTTGGAAAGGGTCGGCAGGATATCCAGGTTCCCCACCGGGTCCTTCACTGTACAGGCCATTTCTTTGTCCTCGTGCTCCAGACTGCCGCACCAGAGGATCAGTCCGCTCCGGTCCTGGTTCCAGCGGAGCACATCGTCCGCCTTGATCAGGTCATCGATGTAGTCCCGGTCATTGTGCCAGGTCCGCCCGTTCCCCAGACCGTATGGATAGTGGTCTCCGGTCAGCACGATCACCGTGTCGTCGGCGATCCCCTTATCCTCCAGCTTTTTCACCAGACGGCTCAGAGCTTCCTCCAGCTCCATCTGGTAACAGATGTAGTACTTCGTTTTCGTGTAATATTCATCCCCGACCGCGGCATCGACCCGGTCATAATACCGCTTCACCAGGTGGCTGCCCTTCTCGTAAGGCGCGTGGCCGCTCAAGGTCATGTAGTAGACGCTGAAGGGCTGGTGCTCCACGTACAGGTCTGCTGTCAGATCCAGGAAATCCCCGTCGTCCGGGTATTTCCGCCCGGTGATCTTATCCAGTCCGTTCCCGTTGGCCACATACTGGTTGTAGCCCAGGTTCTGGTGGGTGGTGTGGCGCTTGTAATAGGTGTGGGACCCGTTGTGAAAAGCGATGCTGGAGTAGCCCAGTCTCTGGAGCTGGTTCCCCATGGTGAAGTAGTGGTTATGGTCCGCGATGCGGATCATGGACTCGTCTCCATCGTTTCCGCCCAGCCCCTCCACAAAAGCCAGCTCGCCGGTGGTGGTGCTGCCGCCCCACTCCTCTTCATAGTATTCCTCAAAATAGATCCCGTTGTGCGTCAGACGCCAGAGGGTCGGCGTCAGTTCCGGACGAATAAAACGGTCACAGTAGGCTTCCGCACAGATGAGGATCAGGTTCTTCCCCCGGAACAGCCCTGTATACTTGTTCTTTTTCGAAGGTGTCTGCGCACTGATGTAGGCTGTCAGTCCGTCCAGGTTCTTTGAACTGTGAAGTGCTTCGGCGGAGAAATCGATCTCCATCGCGTTCTCCCCGTACACCGGCTCTGCGTCCGAAGCCGTGGCGTCGGATGCCGTCGCGTTTGATGCTGTCGCGTTTGAGGCCGTCGCGTTTGAGGCCGTCGCGGCGTCGGAAGGAGATGCAGTGCCGTAAGGCGAAACGCCTCCGGAATAAGCTGCCGCCCCGGAAAAAACAGTCTCAGGAAGTCCGAAGAGGCTGTATACAGCATCCAGCCGTTCCGCTGTCAGAAGACCGAAGGTCTCCACTGCCGCGTTGTAGCTGTACTGCGCCCCGTAAAGCTCGGCGTCGGGACCGCTGCGGATCAGGTTCGTGCCGCAGCCGGTCAGGAGGATCCCCGCCGCAGTCAGCACCATCGCAGTCCGTGAACCGAAGGAACGTTTATCCTGTGCTGCCTCTGCCTGTACTGCCTCCGACTTCGCTTCTTCCGCCTTCTCCCGCATCTTCCTGCCGCGGAAATAACACGCTCCCCAGGCCAGGACCGGAGGAAGAAGGAACAGAACAAAACGTTCCACTCCGGGCAGAAGGCTCCTCAGGAACTCCCCGCGGTAATTCGATAACACATTACCGGCTCCGGAATACAGATTCCCCGGAGACATATAAGTTGTAAAGACACTGAGGACCGTGCTCTCCGCCGCGAAGAAAAACGCCGCCAGGACCGAGATCACCCAGAACAGCACAGCTGCCGCCTTTTTATGGCGTTCTCCCAGCCAGAGCACCGCGGCGGTACAGAAAGCCCCCGCACCCAGCGCGGAAAGGATCACCGGCGCCTGCAGCATGTTGTCCCCTTTTCCGTTAAAACAGCGGAGCAGGAATTCACACCACAGGAAAAACGCCGGGAAAATAAACGCTGATACTTCCATTAACTTCTCATTTCTTTAAAAAAAAGGCGTCTGTGAATAAACACCGCGCTGCAGCCGCTTCGCGGCTTATTCACATCTCTAAAAACATCTGGATATACTCGATCGCCAGATCCATGATCTTCGGATCCATAAACCGGTGATCCGCTTTCTCCACGGGAATATATTCAATCCCGTTCTTCCAGGCAAACTCCTGTACCGATTCCTCAGGGATGATCTCATCCTTCGTCCCGTGCAGGATCAGGATACTGTCCGCCATTCCGGAATAATCAAGCTCCGTGATGTCATGCTCCTGAAGGCTCTTCATGAACTCCGGGCTGATCCGCACCAGTCTGTCAAAGCCCGCCATCACAGGCTTTCCATGGGCAAGCTTACTCTTGTCCTCCTCTGTAAGGACGTGCCGGCTAAGAACATCGTACATGCGGACGGCAGGACAGCGGAGCACCAGCTTCCCGAAGGGATTCCCGTGTTCCGCCGCGTACTTTAAGAACAGATATCCTCCGAAGCTCGTGGCGTAGCCGGAAATCTCCTCCGGATGATATTTTTCCTTCACATAGGAAAGCACCATCTTCAGATAGATATCACATTCCTCCAGCTGCAGGTTTTTCCTTGCGTCTTCCCCGTGGCACGGCCAGTCGAACACCACGACCGCCATATCCTTGTGCTTCGAGAGGGCCAGCACGGCGAAACGTTCCGCGGCCTTCGTCTCCTTGTGGCCTCCGAAACCGTGGCCGTAGACCACTACTCTCCGGACTGCCTTCGGATCGTTGATGTAAAGCCTGCACCGCACGCTGTACCCGTCCCGGTTGATGTCAAAGTTTTTTCCCGTCATGTCTGTCCTTCAAAAAGAATGCCGCCGGACAGTTCCGGCGGCATTCTGAATCGATCTATTACTGGGTCATCTCCAGGTAAAGCGCGCGGTAGCGTTTTGCGGAGTTCTCCCAGGATACATCCTTGTCCATGTCGCGCTGTACCATCTCATCCCAGCACCAGCGGTTGGTAAAGTAGAGTGTCTTTGCCCTGTTGATCGCATCCAGCAGCAGTCCGGCATCGTACCTGTCAAAGGTAAATCCGTTGCCTTCGTTGGTGAACTGGTTGTAAGGCTGCACGGTATCCTTCAGGCCGCCCGTCTCGCGGACGATCGGCACTGTGCCGTAGTGCATGGCGATAAGCTGGGTCAGGCCGCAGGGATCGAACTGCGACGGCACCAGCAGCGCGTCCGCACCGGCATAGATCTTATGAGCTCTTCCCTCGTCGTACATGATGTTGGAGCAGACGCTTCCCTTGTATGCGTTCTCATAATAACGGAAGGAATCCTCATACATCGCGTCACCGGTTCCCAGGACCACGATCTGGGTGTTTCCGTCGATCAGCTCGGGAATGATGGCGTTCACAAGGTCCAGGCCCTTCTGGTTCGTGAGGCGGGAGATGAGTCCGATCACGAACTTGCCCTCGTCCTTTTCAAGGCCC
>JAFSYO010000161.1 GCA_017449925.1 Stomatobaculum sp. | reverse complement strand
GAGACCTGTTCCAGTTCGTTGAAGCTGAGTTCATTCATGTTCAGTGCCTTCATGTCCAGTTCTATCATTTTCTGCTTCATGGGATGCTTCCGATCCGTGTATTCCTTCAGGATCTTCACCATCTCGAAGACGACATATTTCTTGAGATTCATGTTTTCATGTGCCATGGGACCGCCTCTTTCAAAAAAACTGAAATTTTTATCTTTTTTTCAGATTAGCAGAAATGGGGTAAAAATGCAACACAATATCGACGAAAATGAAGATGCCAAAAGGCACCGGATGTACCTGAACGACAAACATTGATGAAGCATGGAGGGAAGAAAGATGATGAGTGTTGCAGAGCGTTTTGAGAGTGTGAGGACGATGCTTCATATGAATCGGAGCCAGTTTGCCGATTTCCTCGGCATTACCGGGTCCCTGGTCAGCTCGATGGAGCGGCGTTCCGCGACGGTCTCCCGGAAGACCACGGCCAGGTTGGCTGATCTCCTGAGTATCAACCCGATCTGGCTGCAGTATGGTGTCGGCGATATGTTCGCCCGGCCGGATATCACCCTGGAGTCGATCCTGGACAGCAACCCGGCCCTGAAGTCGATCTATGATGCAAGGATCGAAAAGGACCTGTCTGTGCAGAGAAGGTTCGCGGAGCGTCAGGAGAAGGTTGAAAGAAGGCTTGCGCGCAGGAAGGAAGCTGCCCGGCGTCTGAAGGCCTTCCGCAATTACGTTCAGATTAACCAGAATCAGCTGGCCAAGCGCCTTGGTGTCTCCCGGGAGCTGATCAGTTCCATTGAGAAGGAGAAGAAACTCATTTCCGAGCATATGGCGGAGCAGATCGAGACGGAGTTCGGAATCAGCGCCGCCTGGCTGCTGGGTGGGGATGGCGAGATGATCGTCTCCGGAGAGCCGGTCCAGCTGCAGCTGGATGACCTTATCACGGAGCAGAAGGGCTATCAGATGCTCGCCCGGATGGTCTGTGCCCTGACGGAGAAAGTAAAGTCAGGCGACTGGGAGACCCTGAATATGCTCTACAGTGAGCTGATCGATCCAAACCCGACAGAACAGATCTGCGAAGATCCCCGCTGTGAACGGATTGCGGGCTGACAGAAAGGAGAATGCAGCATGACATCCCATGAGATCAAGCTTTTCCGGAACCAGTGGCATTCCGTCTGGGAGTGCTATACCTTTGATGCCTTTATCCTTCCGTTGGCCGATCTGATGCTTCCCGAGGCGGAGGAACAGACCTATGCCCATCGGGCCATGCTGGCGGTCGGCAGGATTGATTGGGAGACCTACACCACGACCCGGAAGACCTTCCTGGCCGAGGCGGAAGCACTCCTGAAGCCGTACAAGACCACGGCGACCGAGATGTTCAACCTCCGGAACCGGATGTATGTCCGTTTCATGGAGGGCCGGATCCGGTTCTTCAAGTGGAAGGAGAAGCAGGAGAAAGCGCAGATTCCGGCGATCCCTGTCGGCGAGAACGATTTCCATAATACGGAGCTGGCGGCGGTGTTCGCGCACATGGCCTTCCAGCCGGAAGTATCGGGCTGGCTGAAGACGATCAACGTCTCCTGGACCTATGATCAGTTGCACATGGTCACCTGGTTCTCCGGCCAGCTCTCCCTGGGCAGCGGTAATTACTCCCGTTCCTGCCCGAACCATAGCGCGAAGAAGACCTATGAACGCCTGCTGAATCCCTTCTCCCTGCTCTGGATCGCTGCGGCCCTCGGGGAAGACAAGGATCTGGTGATCCGGACAGCTGAGGAGATGAAGGAATATGCCACCTGGCGCGCCAGGTGCGGCGTGGTTCGCCGGGCGATCCCCTGGAAGCGGATCTATGAGCTGGCCCTGCCGCTGGTGGAGAAGGAAAGGGAAGAAAAAAAGGGAGAGAAACGATCTGCCTGATAATGGGATAAAAATGTCCCGCAATGTG